>JALOSO010000182.1 GCA_025458385.1 Paracoccaceae bacterium
CCTGTTGCCCTTGTTCAACATGAGCTACGCGACAACCCACATCCACAAATACTCGGTCGATTTCTACAAGGGGCTCGAGGCTGAAACCGGCCTGAACCCGGGCTTTTACGTCGTGGGCAACCTGCGCATGGCGCAACATCAGCAGCGGATGGATGAGTATATGCTCTATTCCTCCGTCGCCGAAACCGCCGGGGTCTATCACGAGTTCCTGACACCGAAAGAGATGAAGGATCGCTGGCCCCTGCTGCGCACCGAAGACCTGATCGGGGCACTCTACCACCCGCAGGATGGCTACATTAACCCTGCTGACGTAACGCAGGCCATGGCCAAGGGCGCGCGGCAACTGGGCGCCACGATCGAACGCAAAATTCAGGTGGATGGCTACCGCTGGACGGGCAGCGAATGGATTGTCTCCTGCACGCGGCTAGCCGAACAGGGCGGCAACCTTGTGGCCACCGATGACCGTTTCGACATCACCGCCGAACATGTCGTCACCGCCACGGGCAACCACGCCCAACGCACCGCGCGCCTTCTGGGCATCAAGACGCCCGCCGTGGTGGTGGAACACCAGTATATCGTCACGGAACCTGACCCCGCGCTGGTGGAATGGCGCAAGTCCAACCCGCAGCACCCGGTTCTGCGCGATGCCGATGCCAAATGGTATGTGCGTGAGGAACGCGGCGGGTGGATTCTTGGCCCCTACGAAAAGGGCGCGCCCGCGCGGTTTGAATATGGCGTGCCAGACAGCTTCCGCGCTGACCTGTTCCCGCTGGATCTGGAGCGGATCGAGGCGGAATACATGTCCTTCATCCACCGCCTGCCCAGCAGTGAAACCGTCGGCCTCAAGGATGATTACAACGGCCCCATCTGCTATACGCCCGACGGCAATCCGCTGGTCGGCCCCGCACCCGGCCTGCGCAACATGTGGCTGGCCGAAGGCTTTTCGTTTGGCATCACGGCGGCAGGGGGCACGGGTTACTACCTTGCGCAGATGATGACCCAAGGCGAGGCCGAGATTGACATGGCCAGCCTCGACCCCAAGCGTTTTGCGCAGAACTGGATGACCACCGAATACGCCGCGCGCAAGAATGAGGAATGCTACGACCACGTTTTCATCCTGCACCACCCGGATGAGGAACGCGAAGCCTGCCGCCCCCTGCGCACCGCCCCGGTGTATGACCGCCAGAAGGCGCTTGGCGCGCAATTCGGCCAAGTCAACGGCTGGGAACGCCCGATCTATTATGGCCCCAAGGACGCCCCTGATGATTTCGACCATCACACACGGTCATTCCGCCGGGGTGGCTGGTGGCAATATGCGGTGGATGAGGCGAAAGCCATCCGCGAAACCGCTGGTTTGATTGATGCCACCGCCTTCACGAAACACATCGTGCGCGGCCCCGGTGCGACGGCGTTCCTTGACTGGTTCACCTGCAACGCCCTGCCAAAGGTGGGCCGCATCAACCTGACCTATGCGCTGACACCCGCAGGCACCACGCGCACCGAATACACCATCGTCCGCAACGGCGAGAATGATTACTACCTTGTCAGCGCCGGTGCCTGGACAGCCTATGACGCTGATTACCTGCAGAAATCCATCGAGGATTTCATCGCGGGCGGCGGCGCGCATGTGGACATCCACGATGTCACCACGCAATGGGGCGTCTTTGCCATCGCCGGGCCGAACTCCCGCAAGATCTTGGCTGAACTCATCAAGGACGCCGACCCCGCCACCGCCCTGTCGAACAAACGCTTCCCCTGGCTGTCCGCGCGCAAGATCGAACTCGGCATGTGCCCGGTGAATGCCATCCGCGTGGCCTATACGGGCGAACTGGGCTGGGAGCTGCACCACCCGATCGAGATGCAGCGCTACCTCTGGGATCAGCTTCTGGCCGCAGGCGCAAAGCACGGGATGAAGCTGGTCGGTGCCCGCGCGCAAAACTGGCTGCGGCAGGAAAAATCCTACCGCGCCTTTGGCAATGAACTCGGCCGCGATGCCACGCCCTTGGAGGCGGGCCTGCCGCGCTTTGTGGACATGTCGAAAGACTTTCAAGGCAAGGCGGCGATGGTGGCCACCGGCATCCGGTCCATGTGCGTGACCTTGCTGATCGACGGGCCGGATGATACCGACCCATGGGGCAAAGAGGCGCTGTTGCACAACGGCGTCAAGGTGGGGCGTCTGACCTCGGGCGGGTATTCCGTGGCCTTCGGCAAGCAGATCGGCATGGGCTATGTCACGCCCGAACTGGCCACCGTCGGCACCAAGCTGAAGGTCCGCATGCTGCGGGCTGAATGGGATGCCGTGGTGGTCGAGGACAGCCCCTTTGACCCCGCCAACGCCCGGATCAGGATCGACGGCTAGATATCACCAACCCCACCCCGGACGTGATCCGGGGCGGGGTTGGCCTTGGTCCTTTGCTGCGGTTCGCATTACGCGCGGTGATGCGCCACAGCAGGCGGCAGCCAGTCCGGCCGCCCGGCCACCGTGACCAGATGCGTTACGGATGCCACCAACCCAACCGTCCAGCGGCTGACGGCGCCGATCTTCCCCGGGGTTGCCAGCACGACCGTCTCGGCCGCCGCCCCCAGCATCGTCTCTTTCACCACCGCTTCTTCCGCGTCTTCCGTCGTCAGCCCCCGCGCGGCCTCTATCCCTGTGACCCCCAAAAAGCACAGGTCCGCCCGGACCCCGGCATAGGCACGCTGCGTTGCCGCCCCCACGGCCACCATCGAATGCCGCAGAATACGCCCGCCGATCAGCTGCACCTCAACCCCTGCGAAACCCGCAAAGGCCGCGACAATCGCCGGGCTATGCGTCACCACCACGGCCCGCAGGTCCGCCGGCAGCGCCCTGATCAGCGTGTCATGCGTCGTGCCCCCGTCCATGATCACCACCATCCCCGGCTGCACCAGACCCGCCCCCACCCGTGCAAGCCGCTGTTTTTCGGCCATCTCCAGCGCCGCCCGCGCGCCCACCGGAACATGCGTGGGTGACAACGGCAACGCCCCCCCATGCACCCGCATCAGCCGCCCTTCGGCAGCCAATTCGCGCAAATCGCGCCGGACCGTATCTTCCGATACCCCCAGTTCTGCTGCCAAAGGCCCTGCCAGCAACCGCCCTTCAGACCGCAGACGATCCAGAAGCAGGCTTTTCCGTTGGCTTGTCAGCATGTCTTGCACCAATTTACACGAAGTTGCACAATACTGCACGAATCAGCACGAAAAGGCAAACCCGAATGACCGCACCCATGATGATCCTGATCGCTGGCCCCTACCGCTCGGGCACCGGTGATGACCCCGCCAGAATGGCCGCCAACCTTGCCACGCTTGAATCCGCCGCCTTGCCCATTTTCGAAAAAGGTCACGTGCCCATGATCGGCGAATGGGCTGCCCTTCCCATACTGCGCGGGGCTGGGGGCGGCGCTGCCGGCTCGCCAGCCTATGACCGTATCATGCACCCTACTGCCCACCGCCTGCTGCAGAAATGTGATGGCGTGCTGCGCTTGCCCGGGGCCTCGGCCGGGGCCGACAATGATGTGAAAATCGCCCGCGCGCGCGGTATTCCCGTCTGGCATGACCTGTCGGAAATTCCTGAGGCGTCCTAAACCTGCGCCTGAAAGCGCGCCCGGTGCCGCGCCATCAGCCCCGCATCCGGCAGGAACCGCGCGGGCATCTGCAGCGCCCCTGCAACCCCCCGTTGCAACTGCGCGCGCGCCGCGTCTGACACCTGCGGCGCAATCACCATGCGCCAATCCGCATCAAAGGTGATCAGATGCCGGTCAAACGCCCGGTCATGCAGCGCGTTCAGGCAAATGCCATTCGTCGGGCGCATCCGCTGCGTTGCGTCCTCTGCCCAGCCCACAATGTGGCTGGCGTTCAGCAGCCGCGCATCATCTACCCCCGTCAGCGCACAGCGCCCGCCATACCCCGTCAGCACCATGCGCCGAAACAGATCCTGACCCACGCGCTGCGGTGCCACCACCTGCCGCACGCCGCCCAAATGGTCAAACGCCGCAGCGCCTTCGGCCAGTCCGGCCGGGGCAGGGGCCATCTGCTGTGCAAAGGCTGCAACCACCGCATCCGGTGCCTGCAGGAACGCCTCCCAGACCCGCCGGTCTGTCGCGCTCGCATTTGCCATGCCTTTTTGCGGCAGGCTTTCATCCAGCGCCGCCAGATTGGCCAGTTTCAGCGCGACTGAACCCGGTGTCCGCCCGATCCGCCCTGCCAAGGCAATCACATCGGGATTGCGTGTGTGGAACCGCCCAAAATCAGTCACCAGATACAGCGCCAGCGCCGCCTGCACCTCAGATTCTGACCAATTCCGCTGTGCTGGCATACCCACCCCATCCTTGCCATGGGTGCCAGGCTTTCCGGATATCTGCAACCGTCACAGCCGCGGCTGCAGCGCCTGTCTTGAAGCTGTCATCCTTCATGGCCATCTATGCCGCTGGATGGAACCCCGATGACCCGCGAAGACCGCCGCTTTCACCGCCAGTTCGAGGCGCTGTCGCGCCTGCTGCCCGCCCTGCGCGGACCGCTGCGTGTGTTGCGCGGCAACCGCTGGCTGCTTGTTCGCCTGCCACTCGCATTGGTGTTCATTGCGGGTGGATTGCTGTCGTTCCTGCCGTTTCTGGGTGTCTGGATGTTGCCATTCGGCCTGTTGTTGCTGGCCGTTGACCTGCCGTTCCTGCGCGGGCCGATTTCTGCCCTGATGGTGCGCCTGCGCCGCCGCATCGGACGTTGGCTGGCCCGCCGCCGCTAGCGCGCCCGCTGCGCCAGCCAGGCCACCCAGTCTGCCGCGCTGCCGTTGAAGACATTTGCATCCGCCCGCCCTGCGATCCCGGGGATCTGCGCGGTGCCGCTGTATTGCCAGAACGTCCAGGCCTGCCCCGGATAGACCTGCGCCGGATGGTCCGCCACCGACCGCAGCCAGAACTCTACCCCCCGCAATCGCCACAACTGCCGTTCGGCGTAAATGTCAGGCGAAACATAGACGATCGGCGCCTGCCCATAGTGTCGCGCGACCGTGTCGATGAAGACCTGTGCCTCGGCCAGCAGCTCTGCCTGCGGGGGGCGCCGCGTGCAGGTCGGCGAAAAGGGTGTCCATTCCAGATCAAGCACAGGCGGCAGGGCCCCCGGGCTGCGCGGAACATGCCGGATGAACCAGCGCGCCTGTTCAATGCCGGGGCGACAGTGATACCAGAAATGATAGGCCCCCGTCCGCACCCCTGCGGCCCGCGCCGCACGCCAGTTCTCGCGGAAGGCCGGATCCAGCAGATCACCGCCTTCCGTCGCCTTGATGAACACGAAATTCGCGCCGTTGGCTCGCGCCTCGGCCCAGTTCACCTGGGTTTGAAAGCGCGAGGTATCTGTGCCGTGCACGGGGTAACGCGCTGGCGTGCGCCCTGTCCAGTCATGCGGGTCAAAGTCACCAAACCGCGCGATCGCCACATTCGCGGGCACCTGCGCATCACTCCGGGTAATCTCTGGCCTGCCACCGCCCCCACCACCGCAGGCCGCAAGGGCCAGGGCCCCACACAGAAAGAAAACTGATCGCATGAATCGCCCCAGACCGCTTACCACCTTCTTGCGCGAAACATGCCCCCTGTCACCGTGCGCGGCGATCACGTTTTGCAGGATCACCCGCGCATCAGCCAAACCGCGCCGGTGACAGCCGCGCCGCCATATCTGCCCCCACATCAGGCGCCCGATCTGCCACCAGATTGCCCAGCAACTGTGCGGCACCCGCGCAGGACTGGAACCCATAGCCACCTTGCCCGGCCAGCCACCAGAACCCCGGCACGCGCGGGTCTGGCCCAATCACCGGCACCCTGTCCGGTGCAAAGGTCCGCAAGCCCGCCCAGTTCGCCAGCAACCGCGTGACCGGTTCTGTCACCATCGCCTCATAGCGCGCCAACCCCTCGGCCAGCACCATGTCATCGGCAAAGGCATCATGGGCCTCCATCGGGTGTTCCTCGGCGGGCGAAACGATCAGCGCCCCCGCATCCGGCTTGGCATACCAATCCTCGCCCGGCCCGAACAGCATCGGCCAGCCTGAAACATCATGCCCCCCCGGTGCCGGGATCCGCGCCATCGACCGCCGGTAAGGCTGCAGCCCCAGGGGCTGCACACTTGCCATCTTCGCCACATGATCAGCCCAGGGCCCCGCCGCATTCACCACATGCCGCGTCGCAAACGCCCCGGCATCAGACATGACACGCCACCCGCCACCGTCGCGCACAACGCCCGTCACAGCCGCCCGCAAGATGATCCGCCCGCCATTCTCCCGCATAATCCGCGCAAAATGCTGCAACAACAGGTCGGTATCGATGTCTTGCGCATGATCCGCCCCCGCCGCCAGCGCCACCACATCGCGGTTCAGCACCGG
>JALOSO010000183.1 GCA_025458385.1 Paracoccaceae bacterium
GCGGCGATTCTGGCGCGGTTCGGCAACCGTGACCGGCGGTTCGGGGGCGTGCGGGCATGACGGCAGACTGGAGCGATCTGCGCAAGCGGGTTGTATCGGCGGCGGTGCTGATCACCGTCGGGGCGGCGGAAATCTGGCTGGGGGGCATGTCTTTTGCGCTGCTGGTCGTGTTGCTGACCGGCGCGATGGTGTGGGAGTTGTGCACGATCACCGCGCCAGACCATCACAACACCCCCCTGATGATGGCGGCGATTGCCGCGGCTTCATTGGCGGCGACGGTGTTTTTCCCTGAACAGCTGTCCGGTCTGTTCCTGCTTGTGCCCTCGGTCATCATCGCGTTGACAGACCGACGCGACCGGCGGCTTTCGGCGGGCTATGCGGCCGCGATCATGGTTGCGGGCTATGGGCTGATCGATCTGCGCAGCGCCGGGTCGCTGACGATCTGGTGGCTGGTGGCCCTGGTCGTCGCGTCGGACGTGCTGGGCTATTTTGCCGGGCGCATGCTGGGAGGGCCGAAGTTCTGGCCGGCGATCAGCCCGAAAAAGACCTGGAGCGGGACAATCGCCGGCTGGATCGGCGCGGCCGTGATCGGGATGGCCTTCGTGATCTGGGGCGGGGCAGGGTGGTGGCTGGTGCCCCTGTCGGTGCTGGTGGCCTTTGCCGGGCAAATGGGCGACATCTGGGAAAGCTGGATCAAGCGGCGCTGCGGGGTCAAGGACAGCTCGGGCCTGATTCCCGGCCATGGCGGTGTGCTGGACCGCTTTGATGCCCTGACCGGCGGGATTGTCGCGCTGATGCTGCTGCAGTTGTTGATCGCGTTGCCCTTGCCCGGTGTGGGCTGATGCGGCGGATCTCTGTCTTCGGGGCGACCGGATCGATCGGGGCGAACACCTTTGATCTGATGATGCGGGCTGGCGGACCGGCGGCCTTTCACACGGTGGCCCTGACCGGCGACCGCAATATTGCGCGTCTGGCGGAAATGGCCCGCGCCCTGCGGGCCGAGGTTGCGGTGACGGCCGATGAAACGCTGCTGCCGGCGTTGCGGGCGGCGCTGGCGGGGTCAGGCATTGCCGCTGCCGCCGGCAAGGCCGGACTGGCCGAGGCCGCAGCGCGCCCGGCCGACTGGGTGATGAGTGCGATTGTCGGCGCGGCAGGCCTGATGCCGGGCTTGATCGCCTTGCAGCATGGCGCCACGCTGGCGCTGGCGAACAAGGAAAGTCTGGTCTGTGCCGGGCCGTTGCTGCTGGCAACGGCGGCGCAGCACAAGGCGCGCATTCTGCCGGTTGACAGCGAGCATTCGGCGATTTTCCAGTGCCTTGCGGGCGAGGATAGCGCTGCGGTCGAACGCATCATCCTGACGGCCTCTGGCGGGGCCTTGCGCGACTGGCCGCTTGAGAAACTGGCGCATGCGACGGTGGATCAGGCCTTGGCGCATCCCAACTGGGAGATGGGCAAACGCATCACCATCGACAGTGCCTCGATGTTCAACAAGGCGCTGGAAGTCATTGAAACCCGTGAATTCTTTGGCGTCGCGCCAGAGCAGATCGAGGTTGTCATCCATCCCGAGTCGCTGATCCATTCGATGGTGGGGTTCCGCGATGGCGCAATCATGGCGCATCTCGGCGCGCATGACATGCGCCATTCCATCGGTTACGCGCTGAACTGGCCCGCGCGGGCCGCCTTGCCGGTGGACCGGCTGGATTTCAGCAAACTGGCGCAACTGACCTTCCGCGCGCCCGATCTGGACCGCTACCCCGCCTTGCGCCTGTGCCGCGCGGTGATGGCGACGCATGGCGTGGCAGGGGCGGTGTTCAACGCGGCCAAAGAGGTGGCGCTGGATCACTTTATCGCGGGTCAGATCGGTTTCATGGACATGTCGGGGGTCGTTGAGGATACACTTTCCCTTGTTTCGTCGGACTTGAGCCTTGGAAAAGCCGCCATGACCCTTGAGGAGGTGATGGCAGCAGACCATCTTGCCCGGGTGCGGGCGCATGCGGCGGCCGGGATACGGCACAGCCGAAGGGAATAGGGAACAGCGTGGACCTGAACAGCCTGATCGCGAGTTTTGGCAATATCGGCTTTGTGCTGGCGGCCTTTATCGTTGCGATTTCGATCATCGTGGCGATTCACGAATATGGCCACTACATCGTCGGGCGCTGGTGCGGCATTCATGCCGAGGTGTTTTCGCTGGGTTTTGGCCCGGCGCTGTTGTCACGGGTCGACCGGCACGGCACGCGCTGGCAGCTTGCCGCGATTCCCTTTGGCGGCTATGTGCGCTTCATGGGTGACAAGGACGCTGCATCATCGGGCGCAGATGGTGCGGCGATGGCCGGGCTTTCGGCGGCTGAGCGGCGGCGCACCATGCACGGCGCGCCGATCTGGGCGCGGGCGCTGACGGTTGCGGCGGGGCCGCTTGCGAATTTCCTGCTGTCGATCCTGATCTTTGCGGCCTTTGTGCTGTGGCAGGGGGTGGCGACCGAACGCGCGGCCGTGGGCAAGGTGCACCCCTTTCCTTTCGATGGCCCGATGCTGCAGCCCGGTGATCTGATCACAGCGATCAACGGGACGGAAACCCCTGATCTGACAGCGCTTTACGACGTGGCCGACAAGGTTCCGCCCGCGGCAACGGTGACCTATACGCTGCGGCGCGACGGGCGCGATATGACGCTGACTGCCCCGCATCTTTATGCGCCGATCACGGCGGGGATCATGCCCCAGACGGCGGCCTTTGACGCCGGGCTGAAAGCGGGGGATGTGGTGCGCAGTGTCGATGGCGCACCGGTCCACACCTTTACCCAACTGCGCGAGATTGTCGGCGCCTCTGATGGCCGGGCGCTGGCGCTGCAGGTCTGGCGCGAGGGTGCGCTGATGGATCTGACCTTGACGCCGCGCCGGCAGGATGTGCCGACCAGCGATGGCGGGTTCGAGACACGCTGGCTGATGGGCCTGCAGAACGCGCCCTTGTTCAGCCCCGAAGCCCGCCCCGCCGGGATTTTTGAAAGCATCGGCTACGGCGCGCAGAACGTCTGGTCGATCGTCACGGGCACCTTTTCGGGCCTTGCGCATATGATCACCGGACAGATTTCCACCTGCAACCTGAAAGGGCCCATCGGTATTGCCGAAACCTCTGGCGCGGCGGCGTCATCCGGGCTGGAAGGGTTCATCTGGTTCATCGCCGCCTTTTCAACGGCCGTCGGCCTGATGAACCTGTTCCCGGTGCCAGTGCTGGATGGCGGGCATCTGGTGTTCCACGCATGGGAGGCGATCACCCGCCGCCCGCCACCCGAACGCGTGCTGCACGCGATGATGATGACAGGCTTTACGCTGATCCTGGCGCTGATGGCCTTTGCCCTGTCGCGCGATCTGTTCTGCTGACGGCCGACATTCCGGCACGGTGTCTGGCAGGGGCCGACCCATGCCTTAGTGATGCCATAAACACCTGCTAAGCCTGCGGCAGTCGAACGGGAAGGGTGCGGTGATGCAGACTGTCATGAAGGGATATCGCGGGCTGTCGCTTGTCATGGGCCTGAACTGGGACCGTCTGTTTTTCTTTGGCACGCTGGTTGTCGGGCTGCTGGCCGGGACATTCCTTGGCAATGTGCTGATCGAGGCCTGGGGCCTGAACCAAATGCCGACAGGCTTTTGACAATTCCTTGCATTAACGCTAGTCAGATACAACGAAATCTGGTGCGTGGGGCAGGGCAATGGCAGGCGAATCCGGGGCAACGCGGACGGCGGTGAAATCGGTTGGGCGGCGCTTGGCTGCGACCACGGCGATTGCGGTTTGTATCGCAGTATCAACGCCATCTGCCCCTTTCGTGAACCCCGCCCATGCCCAGGGCTTCAGCTTTTCGAACGTGACCATCGAAGGGAATGAGCGGGTTGATGCCGCCACGATCCTGTCCTTTCTGGGAATCGCGCAGGGCGAGGCGCTGACCGCAGGTCAGCTGAATGACGCCGTACAGCGCCTGACCAATGCGGGATTGTTCGAAACTGTTGAAGTTGTGCCACAGGGGTCAACCCTTTTGGTGCGCGTGCAGGAATATCCGGTCATCAATGTCATCAGTTTCGAAGGCAACCGCCGTCTGGATGACGAAGAACTGGCCGAGGCCGTGGCAAGCGAGTCGCGTCGCGTCTTTTCGCCCGCGCAGGTTGAGGCGGACGCCGCAGCCCTGACCGAGATTTACCGGGTGACGGGCCGGATGGCGGCGACGGTGACACCAAAGGTGATCCGCCGCGATGACAACCGCGTCGATCTGGTGTTCGAGATTACCGAAGGCCGTGTGGTCGAGGTGGAACGTCTGGCCTTTGTCGGCAACCGTGCCTTCAGTGACCGCCGCCTGCGGCAGGTTCTGGAAACCAAGCAGGCCGGGCTTTTGCGCACGGTGGTGCAGGCCGATACCTTTGTGGCCGAGCGGCTGGAACTCGACAAGCAATTGCTGCGCGATTTCTACCTGTCGCGCGGCTATGTCGATTTTCAGGTCATTGATGCCAGCGCCGAAGTGACGCCCGAACGCGACGCGACCTTTGTCACCTTTTCGGTGCGCGAAGGCCGCCCGTTCAAGATCGGGGCCGTTACGACCGTCTCGGAAATCGAAGGGGTCGATGCCGCGGCCTATGACGAAGTGGTGCGCCTGCGGTCTGGCGTGACCTACTCGCCGGCGCTGATTGAAAACAACATTGCCCGGATGGAAGCTGTGGCCCTGCGTCAGGGCCTGAATTTCGTGACAATCGAACCGCGCATTACCCGCAATGACCGCAACCAGACGCTGGATGTGACCTTCGCGCTGGTCCGGGGCGAAAAGGTGTTTGTCGAACGCATCGACATCGAAGGCAACACGACGACGCTGGATCAGGTGATCCGCCGCCAGTTCCGCACGGTGGAAGGTGATCCGCTGAACCCGCGCGAGGTGCGCCGCGCCGCCGAACGCATCCGCGCCTTGGGCTTTTTCGCAAATGCCGCGGTCGAGGCCGAGCCGGGTTCAGGCCCGGATCAGGTTGTGGTGAACGTCGATGTGGAAGAGCAGCCGACCGGGTCGCTGTCGTTTGGTGTCAGCTATGGCGCGAATTCGGGGGTTGCCTTCAACGTCGGGCTGTCCGAGACCAACTTTCTGGGCCGCGGGCAGGGGCTGGCTGTCAACATTTCGACCGGGTCGACCAACCTGAACTCTAGCCTGCGGTTTACCGAACCGGCCTTTCTGGGCCGTGACCTGCGCTTTGGTGTGGGGGCCTATTACCGGACAACCGATCAGGACAACGCGCGCTATGATACCCGCAACATCGGGTTTGACACCTCGTTAAGCTTTCCGGTGGGGGAATTGTCGCGGCTTGAACTGCGCTACCGCATTTCCGAAGACCGCATCAGCGATATCGCGGCGGGCAGTTCGGACATTCTGGTGCGCGAGGCTGCGCGGGATGCCCTGATCACCAGTGCCATTGGCTATACCTACAGTTTTGACAACCGTGTGGAAGGTATCAACCCGCGTGGCGGCATCCTGTTCCGCTTCAGCCAGGATTTTGCCGGTCTGGGGGGCGATACAAAGTACGTCTCGACAACCGCACTGGCCGTGGCCGAACAGCGCGTGCTGAACGAAGAGGTGACCTTGCGCGCGGTTTTTGAAGGTGGGGTGATCAACTCGCTGGGCGGCAACTCTACCCGGGTGACCGAACGGTTCTTTGCCAATGGCAAGATCCGCGGGTTTGAACCCAATGGCATTGGCCCGCGCGATCTGGGCGCATCGAACGAAGATGCGCTTGGCGGCAATGCCTTTGCGACCATGCGGTTCGAGGCGGACTTTCCGCTGGGCCTGCCCGAGGAATACGGGATCAGCGGCGGTGCCTTCCTTGATGTCGGTTCGGTCTGGAGCCTGGATGACACGGCAGGCACGGGCGGCCCGGTCGATGACGGATCAAGCATGCGCGCGGCCATCGGGGTTTCGGTGTTCTGGAATACGCCGATCGGCCCCTTGCGCTTCAACTTTGCCAAGCCGCTGAAAAAGGAAGACTACGACATCGAGCAAGCGTTCGACCTGACGATCTCGACGCAGTTCTGATGGCGGGGCGGCGGCTGGTTTGGGCGGGGCTGGCGGGGCTGTTGGCCCTGCAGCCGCTTGCGGTGACCGGCCAGCAGTCAACACCACTGACCGAGGCCGCACCGGTGCAGACGGTGCCGATTCTGGTGTTCGACCAGCAGGTGCTTTTCACCGAGTCGCAGTTCGGCAAGGCGGCGCTTGCGCGGCGGCAACAGGCCGAGGATGCGCTGATCGCGGAAAACCTGCGGATCGAAGCCGGGCTGGAACAGGAAGAGCGCGACCTGACAGCGCGGCGCG
>JALOSO010000184.1 GCA_025458385.1 Paracoccaceae bacterium
ATGCAGGAAATCCGCAAATTCCCGCTGTTGGAGCCGGAGCAGGAATACATGCTGGCGAAATCCTGGGTCGACCATCAGGATACGCGCGCCGCACATCAACTGGTCACTTCACACCTTCGCCTCGCCGCCAAGATTGCCATGGGCTATCGCGGCTATGGTCTGCCGCAAGCCGAGGTGATCTCTGAGGCGAATGTGGGCCTGATGCAGGCGGTCAAGCGCTTTGACCCGGAAAAGGGCTTTCGTCTGGCGACCTATGCCATGTGGTGGATCCGCGCCAGCATTCAGGAATACATCCTGCGGTCGTGGAGCCTTGTGAAACTTGGCACCACATCGGCGCAGAAAAAGCTGTTCTTCAACCTGCGCAAGGCCAAGGCAAAGGTCGGCGCATTGGAGGAAGGCGACCTGCGCCCCGAGAATGTGGCCCGCATCGCGACCGATCTGGGGGTCAGCGAAACCGAAGTGATCGACATGAACCGCCGCCTTTCGGGGTCGGACGCCAGCCTGAACGCGACCGTGGGATCGGATGGTGACAGTTCGACCCAGTGGCAAGACTGGCTGGAAGACGAAGACAGCGATCAGGCGGAAAACTATGCCGAACGTGACGAGATGGACATCCGCCGCGCGATGCTTGTGCAGGCGATGGATGTCTTGAACGAACGCGAGCGTGATGTGCTGATGGAACGGCGTCTGGCGGATGAACCTGTCACGCTGGAAGACCTGTCGGCGCGCTATGGTGTCAGCCGCGAACGCATTCGCCAGATCGAGGTGCGCGCGTTTGAAAAACTGCAGGAACGCATGCGCCAACTGGCCAAGACAAAAGGGCTGGAGGTTCCCGCATAAGGGGCCAGAGGCGGCCATGACGTGCAGCATTGCCCGGTTTGCCGCAGGGCCAGCGTGCGTCATGGTCGCCAGACCCCGTATTTGCGGGTTCCACGATCCGGCGGAATGGGTTAGGCAGCACGGGCACTTTGGAAAGCAGCTTCCATGACCATGCTTGGCACGTTCCTTAAACCCATGCATCCCGAAGGCTACAAGTTTGTGGCCGTCTTTGCGCTGGTCACGGCCGTGCTGTTCTGGCTGTGGGAACCGCTGGGCTGGCTTGGTCTTGGTGCAACCATCTGGTGTTATTACTTTTTCCGTGACCCCAAGCGTAGCGTGCCGCAGGGCGCAGACCTGATCCTGTCACCGGCAGACGGCGTGATCAGCCTGATCGAACCCGCCGTCCCCCCACCCGAACTTGGACTGGGGCCAGAGGCGCTTACCCGCGTGTCGGTGTTCATGAACGTGTTCAACTGCCATGTGAACCGCGCGCCCGTGGCGGGCGAAATCACGGCCATCGCCTATCGCCCGGGAAAGTTCTTCAACG
The DNA here is from genome assembly GCA_025458385.1 of Paracoccaceae bacterium. Lineage (GTDB taxonomy): Bacteria > Pseudomonadota > Alphaproteobacteria > Rhodobacterales > Rhodobacteraceae > JAAFHS01. The sequence goes on from JALOSO010000184.1 coordinate 1,367, forward strand.
CCTCGCTTGACAAGGCCTCGGTCGATAACGAACGCAATTCGCTGGCAATCCGCATGGCGGATGGTCGGCAGATCGCCGTCGTCCAGATCGCAGGCCTTGTTGCCCGTCGCATCGTCTGCTGGTCAAAGACCGGGGGCCGGTTGCAGGCAGGAGAGCGTTTCGGCCTGATCCGCTTTGGCTCTCGGCTTGATGTGTACCTGCCCGCGGGCGTTGCCCCGCAGGTGGCACTTGGCCAGACGATGGTGGCCGGCGAATCCGTCATTGCCGATTTGCGCAACGGAACGCGCCGGACCGGTGTCACCATATGACAGACCAGCGCCGCCCCCGCCGCGAATTGCCGCTGGTGCAGCTGCTGCCCAATTTCCTGACCGTGGCCGCGCTTTGCGCAGGCCTGACGGCCATCCGCTTTGCCATCACCGGGGATTTCGGCATCGCCGCGGGCCTGATTGTAATGTCTGCCGTGCTTGACGGGTTGGATGGCCGCCTTGCGCGCCTGCTGAAAAGCGAAAGCGAGATTGGTGCCGAACTCGACAGCCTTGGGGATTTCGTCAATTTCGGTGTCGCCCCCGGCATCATGCTTTACCTATGGGCGCTGAATGAAATGCCCCGGGCAGGCTGGATCGTCGCCTTGATCTACATCTGCTGCTGTCTGCTGCGTCTTGCCCGCTTCAACGTTGTTTCCCGCGCCCCGGAAACCGAAGACGGCAGCCATTTTCAAGGCGTGCCCTCGCCGGCAGGTGCCATGCTCGCCCTGATGCCGCTGTTCCTGACCAAGGTTCTTGACGACAGCTTTACCATTCCGGCCCCCCTGATCGCCGCCTGGATGGTGGGTGTCGGCCTGTTGATGATCGGCCGTTTCAAGACCCCGTCCTTCAAGAAAACCACCGTTTACGCCGATCAGGCCCATTGGATGGTTGTGGCTTTTGTCGCGCTGGTTGCGGCATTGGCAACTTACCCCTGGGTCACGCTTTTGATGCTTGACCTTGCCTATGCTGCCATGCTGATCTTTACCGTGTTTCGAAAGAAGTCTTTGAACTGAAAAGGGGATTCCCCAATGCAGGTTGATGCTATCCGCCGCAGCTATGCACGCTGGGCACCGGTTTACGATCTTGCTTTCGGGCGCATTACCAATGGCGGGCGCAGGCTTGCTGCGGCCCATGTCAACCGCATGGGTGGCGCGGTGCTGGAGGTGGGTGTCGGCACCGGCCTCGCCTTTGCCATGTATGCGCCCGCCGTGCAGGCGACAGGCATTGATGTCAGCACCGAAATGCTGGCCAAGGCGCAGGAAAAGGTCACGCGGCAGGGCCTGCGCAACGTGCTTGGCCTGCACCAGATGGATGCCCGCGCAATGACGTTCGCCGACGAAAGTTTTGATCACGTTGCGGCCATGCATATCATGTCGGTTGTGCCGGAGCCTGAGAAGGTGCTGTCGGAAATCGTCCGTGTCTGCCGCGTCGGCGGGTCTGTCATGATCGCCAATCACTTTGCCCATACCACCGAAGGCTGGGGCTGGGTTGAACGTCTGGCCGCCCCTTTGGCCCATATGCTTGGCTGGCATTCGGATTTTGCACGCGAACGGGTTATGGGTGACGCAAGGCTGCGGCTGGAGGAAGAGGTTTTTGTGCCGCCCTTCGGCCTGATGACATATTTGCGCTTTCGGCGGATTGCCTAAGGCCGGACTTGCCCCTAGCCTGCCGCCAAACGGGGGAACATCATCATGCAACCAATCCGCTGGGGCATTCTCGGGGCCGCTAAATTCGCACGTGAATTCATGGCCCCTGCCATCCATGCCGCCAAGGGGGCCGAACTTTCGGCCCTTGCCACCTCTGACCCCGGCAAGGCTGCGGGGTTCAGTGCCTTTTGCCCGGCCTTGCGGATTCACCCCAGCTATGAGGCGCTGCTGGCCGACCCGGCGATTGACGCGGTCTATATCCCATTGCCGAACCATCTGCATGTCGAATGGACATTAAAGGCGCTGGCCGCAGGCAAGCATGTTCTGACCGAAAAGCCGATCTCGATGACCGCGCCCGAGATTGACCAGATCATCGCCGCGCGGGACGCTGCCGGCAAACTGGCCGCCGAGGCCTATATGATCGTCCACCACCCCCAATGGATCCGGGCGCGCGAACTGGTGCAATCAGGGGCCATCGGAACAGTGGCCCATGTGGATGCCGCCTTCAGCTATGACAACCGCACCGCGACCGACAATATCCGCAACCGCCCTGAAACCGGTGGCGGTGGCATCCGCGATATTGGCGTTTATACCTATGGCGCCGCCCGTTTTGTCACCGGGGCAGAACCTGTTGCCCTGCAGGCCCGTCTCAAGCTGGAAAACGGCGTCGATACCTGGGCGCAGGTGGTCGGTGAAATGGCGGGCCCGCTGGGCCGCTTTACCTATTCCGCGATGACATCGATGCGCCTGTTTACAAGGCAAGAGGTGGTGTTTCAGGGTGACCGCGGCATGATCCGCGTGGCCATGGGCCCGTTCAATGCGAATGTCTATGGCGAAGCGCGGCTGGAATGGCATCATGGCCCCGGTCTGGCCATCACAACGGAACGCTGGCCTGCCGATAACCATTATGTGCTGCAGGTCGAGGCGTTCTCGCAGGCGGCACGGTCGGGCGGGGCCTATGCCTGCCCGCTTGAATTCACGCGCGGAACCCAGGCCATGATCGATCAGGTGTTCGCCGTGGCCGAGGTGATTGGCTGACAAGGGCCTGCACGGCCCTGCGGTCAGATGCCGTTGCGTGCGCGGTCGCGCTGTTCGCGCAGGGCACGCAGTTCATCGGGTTCGAACCGCTCGGCCTGCACCTTATTGGCAATCGCCGCATCCCGGTTGTCGGTATAGCTTTTCCAGCCAAGGGCCGCCGCCGCGTAAAACCAGCATGATGTCCAGAATACGAGCAGCAGCATCGCCAGCCCAAGGCCGAGGTCGGCTGTCGCGGGCCAGATCAACGGCGCATTGGACATATACAGCGTGATCGTTTGCGCAAGGCCGCCCAACAGGTTGCCAATTGCCGCATAGGCCCCGATGGCCGCGCAGCCGACAGCCGTCGCAGCGACCAGGATGAAGATCGGCAGAAAGGCTGTGCCAATGCCGATGAAGGCATCGGTCGGGCCCATCTTGGGTGTGGCCGAGATGGCAGCCCCGGCCATCGGCACGGCAAGCACGGCGGAGATCGCCAACGAAGCAGCAAAGCCCAGGATCAGCACCAGCAAGGTCACGGGATGCCCGCCCACGAAGCCCGCCAGATAATCAAGATTTCCCGCTGGATTGGCCAGGAACGCGGCGCCGCCGTCTGACCCCAGAAACGTGACGGCGATGATCCCGCCCAGCACCAGCGTCAGGAACACGGTGGCCAGCATCTGCACCGCCGAGAAGGAAAAGCTTTTGGCAACTAGTCGGCCGAAATCGAGTTCATTATGGCGGCCCATGGCCTGAAAGGCAGCCCGGCAGCCAACCATGATGTTCAGGCTGGAAAGCGCGATGAACAGAAAACAGAACAGGATCCAGAACAGCCCGCCCACCAGCAGCGGCGCCGCGAGAAACAAGGCGATCACGATCGGCATCAGAATTGGCAGGACCGTAAAGGTCATCAACACCAGAAATCCGGGAATGACGACAAATGGCATCACGATCAGATAGCGCCACAGCGTCGAAAACGACAGGATGAAGGATTGAAATAGCAGTGTCATCTTGGCCCCGCATGGCCGGCCCGCCCCACGCAGGGCCGTTGGTTCCACTTATCCGGCGCGAATGGGCAGGATTATGGCGAAACGTGACAATTTACACGGCATGATTGCAGGCCGCGTGCTGCACACAGGCCTAGGCAAGAAATGCAGGGTCGATCGGCGGGCGGATGGCGTTCAGGATGTGGTTGGTCTTGCCCGCTGTCGCCACCAGCCGGATCAGTTCCGCCTGTTCCGCCATGGTCATCCCCTTGGCCCGCGCCGCCGCAAGGTGGGAATGCGTGCAGTAATCGCAGGCATTGGCGATACTGACGGCGGCATAGATCATTTCCTTGGTCTTGGGATCGATCAGTGACGGTACGGCCATCACGGCCTTCACATCGCGCCAGACCTCTTCCAGCAGGCCGGGATCAAAGGCAAGATATTGCCAGACATTGCCCACGAAATCCGACCCGCGCGTGGTGCGGATATCATCAAACACCGCCTTGACGCGCGCGTCGGCTTCCGGGTTGTCCGGTTTCGGAACCGTTGCCATCAGAACATCGTCAGAACGCGCGCAGGCCCGCCTGACCCGCCCGCATGCTTTGGCGCACCAAGGATCAGCGTCGCACCGGTGACCGGCACCGCATCAAGGTTCGCCATGCATTCCAGCCCCCACCGCCCCGTTGGCAGCCACGCGTAATGCGTGGCAAAGTCAGGCGAAATGCCGAAATCAAGGCTTAGTGTATCCACCGCGATCCCCGCCACATCCCCCGTTTCTGCCAGCATCTGCGCCGCCTCTACATGGAAGCCCGGGAAATGCATCTTCCCTTCCGCGTCCGCATTGCGGAACCCCGGTGTCGCCACCTTGCCCGACCACCCCGAATTCATCGCCACGCAAGCCCCCGCCGGAATCGCGCCATTGGCCGCGATCCACGCCGCAATATCATCTGGCGTGACCTGCGCATCCGCATCCGCCGCCGCCTTTTCGCGGATATCAATCACCGCCAGCGGACAGATCAGCCGGTCCACCGGGATCGCATCCACGCTCAACCCATCTTCGGAAAAGTGCAGCGGCGCGTCCACATGGGTGCCCGTATGTTCATTCACCCGCAGTTCGAACAGGTTGAACTTGTGCTCGGCCCAGTTGAACTTCTGCTCCATGAAGAACTGCTGCTCACCAAAGAAGGTCGGGAAATCCGTCGTCAGCGTATGCGTCATGTCAGCCATCTG
>JALOSO010000185.1 GCA_025458385.1 Paracoccaceae bacterium
TGGTCTTGGTCCGCGTATAGAAGCGGAAGGCATCCGGCCCATGCTGGTTCAGGTCGCCAAAGGCCGATTTCTTCCAGCCGCCAAAGGTGTGATAGGCCAGCGGCACCGGGATCGGCACGTTGATGCCGATCATCCCCACATTCACCCGCGCGGCAAAATCACGCGCCGTGTCGCCATCGCGGGTAAAGATCGCGGTGCCGTTGCCGTATTCGTGGTCCATCGCAAGGCCAAGCGCCTCTTCATAGGTTTTCGCACGCACGGTTGACAGGACAGGCCCGAAAATCTCTTTCCGGTAGATGTCCATATCGCTTGTCACATGGTCAAACAGGTGCGGGCCGACGAAGAAGCCATCCTCATAGCCCTGCAGCTTGAAGCCACGCCCATCGACCACCAGTTTCGCGCCCTGCGCCACGCCGGTTTCCACCAGCCGCAGGATATTTGCCTTGGCCGCAGCCGTCACCACCGGGCCATAATCCACATCATTTCCAGCGGTATACGGGCCGACCTTCAGCTTCTCGATCCGCGGGATCAGCTTTTCAATCAGCGCATCGGCCGTGGCATCACCCACCGGCACGGCCACGGAAATCGCCATGCAGCGTTCGCCCGCTGCCCCGTAACCCGCGCCGACAAGCGCATCCGCCGCTTGATCCATATCGGCATCAGGCATGATGATCATGTGGTTCTTGGCCCCCCCAAAGCACTGCACGCGCTTGCCGTTGGAACAGCCGCGCCCGTAGATGTATTCGGCAATCGGGGTGGAACCGACAAAGCCGATGGCGGCGATGGTGGGGTTATCAAGGATGGCGTCGACCGATTCCTTGTCACCGTTGATCACCTGCAGCACACCATCCGGCAGGCCTGCTTCTTTCATCAACTCGGCCAGCATCAAGGGCACCGAAGGGTCACGCTCGGAAGGCTTGAGGATGAACGCATTCCCACAAGCCAATGCCGGACCCATCTTCCACATCGGGATCATGGCGGGAAAGTTGAAGGGCGTAATGCCAGCAGCAACGCCGAGGGGCTGGCGCATGGAATACATGTCGATGCCCGGCCCGGCGCTATCGGTGAATTCGCCTTTCAGCATCTGCGGCGCGCCGATGCAGTATTCGATCACCTCCAGCCCGCGCTGGATATCGCCCTTGGCATCCGGAATGGTCTTGCCATGTTCGCGGCTCAGCGCCTCGGCCAATTTGTCCATGTCACGGTTCAGAAGCTGAACAAAGGCCATCATCACCCGCGCGCGCCGCTGTGGGTTTGTCGCCCCCCATTTTACCTGCGCTTCGGCGGCCGAGGCCACCGCAGCGTCAAGTTCGGCCTTTGATGCCAAGGGAACCTTTGCCTGCACCTCACCCGTGGCGGGGTTGAAGACATCGGCAAAACGGCCGGATGTGCCCTTCACATGGTGGCCGTTGATCCAGTGGGTCAGTTCCTGCATGACGAATCCTCCTTGGGGGTTGGTGGGACAATAGTCTTGCACAAATGCTGTGAACAGGCGCAGGATGGCAAAGTGGTCATGCAGGATTGCAAGATGGACTGGGATGATCTGCGCGTGTTTTTGGCCGTGGCGCGGGGCGAAAGCCTGACAGCGGCGGGCCGCGCCTTGCGCATTGACCCGGCCACGGTGGGGCGCAGGGTGGCGCGGCTGGAAGGGGTGATGGGGGCGGCGCTGTTTGCGAAATCGCAGACGGGCTATGTGCTGACGGAAGATGGCGCGCGCCTGATGGACCATGCCGAGGCGGCAGAGGCGGCAATGGTGGGGGCGGCAGAGGCGCTGCAGGGCACGCAAGGGCTGACCGGACAGATCCGCATCGGCGCGCCGGATGGCTGCGCGAATTACCTGCTGCCACAGGTGCTGACGGCGATTTGTGATGCGAACCCGGGGCTGGAGGTGCAGATCGTGGCCCTGCCGCGCGTCTTCAACCTGTCCAAGCGCGAGGCGGATATGGCGGTGGCGGTGTCGCGCCCGGAAACGGGCCGGGTGACGGCGCAAAAGATCACGGATTACCGCCTGCATCTCGCGGCAAGCGCAGATTATCTGGGCCGCTGTGGCACACCTATGGCGCGTGCCGATCTGCGGGGCCACCGCCTGATTGGCTATATCCCCGACATGATCTTTGACAAGGAACTGGATTATATGGCCGAGGTCGGGCTGGGGGCGGTGCCTTTGGCATCGAACTCGGTCTCTGTGCAGTTGAATTGGCTGCGCGCGGGCGCGGGGATTGGCGTGGTGCATGACTTTGCCCTGCCCGCTGCGCCGGAACTGCGGCGCGTGCTGGTGGAAGAGGTTTCACTGACCCGCGCCTTCTGGCTGATCCGGCACGAAGGCGACCGGCGGCTGGAACGGCTGAACCGCTTTGCCGGGCTGCTGATGGCGGGCTTGCGGGCCGAAGTTGCGCGTCTGGAGTCGATGGCCGACGCCCAGCCCTGACTTGACAGAATCCCATGGTGGGCAGACGGTTAGCACACATACTGCATAACTTGGGGGGACGACTGCCATGATGCCTGTATCGACAATCCTGAAAGCAAAGCCGTCAGAAGGGGTGATCAGCATCGCGCCGGGCGCTACGGTTGGCGAGGCGACGCAGCTATTGTCGACCAAGCGGATCGGCGCGGTGATTGTTTCACCCGACGGGGCCGCGATGGCCGGCATCCTGTCGGAACGGGATATCGTGCGCGAATTGGGGCGGCGCGGCGCGGCCTGTCTGGCCGACCCGGTCGAGGTGCTGATGACGCGCGATGTGGTCACCTGCGCGCCGTCTGACCGCACGAATGACGTGTTGCAGCGCATGACGGACGGGCGGTTCCGGCACATGCCGGTGATGCAGGGCGACAGGTTGGTGGGGCTGATTTCCATCGGTGATGTGGTCAAGGCGCGGCTGACGGAACTGTCAACCGAGGTGGATGCCCTGGAAGGGATGATCAAGGGCTTCTAGACCGGGGGCTTGCAAGGCGGGGCGTGATCGTGTTGGCTGGCCCAAAACGGGGGGACAACCATGCGCATCGGCCTGTATCCGGGAACGTTTGACCCCATTACGCTGGGACATACCGATATCATCCAGCGGGCGATGGCGCTGGTTGACCGGCTGGTGATCGGCGTGGCCATCAACCGCGACAAGGGGCCCCTGTTCAGCCTAGAGGAAAGGGTGGCGATGGTTCAGACGGAATGCGCGGCGATTGTCGCGCGGACGGGGGGGGAAATCGTGGTGCACCCGTTCGAAAACCTGCTGATCGATTGTGCCAAGGATGTCGGGGCATCCGTCATTGTGCGCGGCCTGCGGGCGGTGGCGGATTTTGAATATGAATTTCAGATGGTGGGCATGAACCGCGCGCTGGATGCCAGCATCGAGACGGTGTTCATGATGGCGGATGCAAGGCGGCAAGCGATTGCCAGCAAACTGGTGAAAGAAATCGCCCGGCTGGGGGGAGAGGTCACGAAATTCGTGCCTCCGGCGGTGGAGGCCGCGCTGAAGGCACGCGTCAGGCGTTAGCGGGCATGGGGGGCTGGTCGCAGGATCGGCAAGCCAGCCCACCCCCCTTTCACGCGCTAGTCATACCGCAGTGCAGTGGCCTTACCCCTGAAAATCACATAGCTGAGGATGGAATAGGCGATGATCACGGGCAGCACGAACAGCGTGCCGATCAGGATGATTGTCAGGCTTTCAGGGGCGGATGCGGCTTCGTAAATCGTGATCGCCTCGGGCACGACATAAGGGAAAAAGCTGTAGGCCATGCCAAGAAAGCCAAGGGTGAACAGCGCGATCGTGGCCACAAAGGGCAGCCAGGCGTAATGGTCATTCGCCATGGGCAGGCGCCGTAGCTTCCACCAGATCAGGATGACGAGCAGGCCAGACAACAGCGGCAGGGGCGACAGATAAAGCATCGCAGGCCATTCGAACCACTTGGCAAAGATGCGGTCACTGACAAAAGGCGTGGCCAGCGAAATCGCCCCCATGCCCAGCACCACGCCCCAGATCCCGCCTTTGGCCCAGTCAACCGCCTTGGCCTGCAATGCGCCTTCGGATTTCAGGATCATCCAGGTTGCGCCGATAAAGCTGTAGGCGACCGTCAGGAAGATGGCGGTCAGAACGGCAAAACCGACGTGCCACCATGTCCAGCTGAGGCCCATCACATACATGCCCAGCATGAACCCCTGGCTGAGACCGGCCATCAGGCTGCCGGTCCAGAAAGCACCATCCCAGGCGCGTTTGTGGGCGGCAGGGGCCTTGGCGCGGAATTCGAAGGCGACGCCGCGCAGGATCAGGCCGATCAGCATGATGGCGACAGGCAGGTAAAGCTGCGTCAGGATGGCGCCATGGGCCATCGGAAAGGCCACCAGCAGCAGTCCGATTGCCAGCACCAGCCAGGTTTCGTTCGCATCCCAGAACGGGCCGATCGAGGCCACCATCATGTCGCGTTCGGCAGGGGTGGCAAAAGGAAACAGGATGCCCACGCCCAGATCAAAGCCGTCAAGCACGACATAAATCAGGATCGACAGCCCCATCAGGGCAGCAAAGATGAACGGCAGGTCAAGCGATGCAAACATGATGGATCACTCGGCCGGCATCAGGTTGCCGTTGACCCCGCGGCCGCGTGGGTCTGGCGGCAGGTTTTCGCCCTTGGCGGCCTTGCGGGCCATATAGGTGATCACACCCATATAGGCCAGCATAAGTGCTGCATAGACCAGCAGATAGGCGATCAGCGTGGTCAGCACCATCGGCGCGGCCACCGGGGCCACGGCCTGCTCGGTGGTCAGCACGCCCTGCACCAGCCAGGGTTGCCGCCCGATTTCGGTCGTGTACCAGCCGGCCAGCGTGGCGACCCAGCCCATGAAGGCCATGCCGGACATCCCGATGAGGTAGTATTTCGGCATGTCGTCCACGCCGCGCTTCCACAACAGATATGACCCGGCCCATGACATCACGAGCATCAGCATACCGACGCCGACCATGATGCGGAAGGACCAGAACACGGGGGCGACGGGCGGGTGCATCACCTTGCCCTCGGCTGTGACGAAATCATTCAGGCCGGGCACAACGCCATCGGGATCATGCTTCAGGATGATCGAGGCCAGGTTGGGGATGCCGATTTCAAAATCGTTCGAGCGCGTTTGCTCGTTCGGCAGGGCGAACAGCAGCAGCGGGACGTTGCCTTGGGTTTCCCAGTTGCCTTCCATCGCAGCCACCTTTTGCGGCTGGTGTTCCAGCGTGTTCAGGCCATGCATGTCACCGGCCAGAATCTGCAGCGGGATCAGTACGGCACCCAAGACAACGCCGGTGCGGAATGTGGATTTCGTGCCTTCGGCGCGGTCCTTCATCAACAGGCGCAACGCGCTGATCCCGGCCAGCAGGAAGGCCACGGTCAGGCCCGAGGCCAGCAGCATGTGCACAAGGCGGTAGGGCATGGAAGGGTTGAAGACGATGGCCCACCAGTCTGTGGCATGCACGACGCCATCGCGCAGTTCAAAGCCGACAGGCGTGTGCATCCAGGAATTCAGCACAAGGATCCAGAAGGCGCTCATGGTTGTGCCAAAGGCCACAAGGAAGGTCGCTGTTGTATGGACCCAAGGCTTCACGCGGGATGCGCCGAACAGCATGATGCCAAGGAAGGCCGCCTCAAGGAAAAACGCCGTCAGCACCTCATAGGCCAGCAAGGGGCCCGCCACATTGCCCACGGTTTCCATGAAACCCGGCCAATTGGTGCCGAACTGGAAGGACATGGTGATGCCCGACACAACGCCCATGGCAAAGGACAGGGCAAAGACCTTGACCCAGAACATGTAGGCATCCATCCATTTCTGGTCGCCCGTGGCGTTGAAGCGCAGCTTGAAGAACAGCAGAACCCAGCCAAGCGCGATGGTGATGGTGGGAAACAGAATGTGAAACGAGATGTTCGCGCCAAACTGAATGCGGGAAAGAAGAAGCGTATCCATCGGGTCACCTGTGCCTGTGTTGCGCCTGATATAGTCGCTGCAGTGCAGAAGTCACCCTTTGCACGCGGCCATGATGCCGCAGGTCATTGGCCTTGGCGCAGGAGGCCCCAAAGCACAGCGCAGCCACTGATCAGGCAGACGGGAGTCAGCACCACATGGGCCATCAGGGCGCGGAACGGCTCCATGAACCCCCATGTCGTGCCAAAGTCGACGGCGAACTGGCTGGCGATGCCGCCCGCAGAAAGGAACCACAGGAACACCCAAAGTGGCAATGCGAGGCCGCGCCACAGGCCGGGACGGTGGCGGGTCAG
>JALOSO010000186.1 GCA_025458385.1 Paracoccaceae bacterium
ATTTCCACCTGCAACGTGCCGTTGGCGGGAAGGTCAGTCATGAAAGATGAAGCGTCCGATGGGCTGCCGCCCGGTTTGCGGTTTCTAAAAGCACTGGTCATCGTGCTGGCCGTCAGCATGATCGCGGGCGTCATAACCATTGTGGCGCTGCTTGTCACCCGGCTGAACGGCACTTCCCCCTTGCCCCTGCCTGAAACCATCAGCCTGCCCGACGGGGCCAAGGCGCAGGCCGTGACGGCGGGGGCCGACTGGTATGCCGTGGTCACAACCGACAACCGCATCCTGATCTTTGACAGGCTGACGGGTGACCTGCGCCAAGAAATCGCCGTTACCCCCTGATCCGTTGCGCACGAAAAACTTGGGCCCGCCCGATTTTTCCCCTTGCAGCCTGCGCATCGGTTTTATACATCGCCCCCATCCAGACGGTGCGGGCGTAGCTCAGGGGTAGAGCATAACCTTGCCAAGGTTAGGGTCGTGAGTTCGAATCTCATCGCCCGCTCCAAATGGACCAAACGGCAAAACGGGCATCCTTGCGGGTGCCCGTTTGCTTTTTTGCCCGGCCTGACCGATCCCACCCCCCGCATGCATCATCACGATCCGGTGACTCTCGTGTTGCCAGTTGCGAATTAATCGCAATCTTGTTGACTTTGCGAACTGTTCTCATATTTTTGGTGAAAGGAGGCCATCATGCTCGACCGTCGCGCCCTGATTGCAATGATCCTGACTTCGCCCGTCATGCCCATGGCGGCGCGGGCTTCCACGCCGGCGATTGTGGCCACGACCGGCATGATCGCCGACCTTGCGCGCCGGATCACCGGGGCCGAGGTGCAGGCGATCTTTGGACCCGGGGTTGACCCGCACGGGCATCGCCCGACGCGCACGGATATTCTGGCGCTGTCGCGTGGCGACCTGATCCTGCACAACGGTCTGAACCTTGAGGCGCAATTGACAGACCTGTTGACCGATATGGCCACCCAAACCCGCGTTCTTGCCGTGGCCGAGTCGATTGACCCCGGACTTTTGCTGAACGACCCGGCCTATGCCGGCTTTCCTGATCCACATGTCTGGATGGACCCGACATTGTGGTCCACGGCGGCACAGGCGATTGCCGCGGCGCTGTCGGATATGGGTTATCCCGGCGATCTTGCCGCCAACACGCAGGCCTTGCTGGATGACCTGGCTGCATTGGACAATTATGCCCGCACCGCCATCGCCTCGATCCCCGAACCCGCCCGTGTCCTGATCACGGCGCATGATGCGTTCAATTATCTGGGGCGCGCCTACGGGCTCGAGGTGCAGGGGATTCAAGGTATCTCGACCGAAAGCGAGGCGGGTGTCGCGCGGATGCAGGAACTGGTGACGCTGATCCGCGACCGGCAGGTGCCCGCCGTATTTGTCGAAAGCTCGGTCACTGACAGGTCTGTCCGCGCCTTGATTGAAGGGGCCGCAGGTGCGGGAATGATCGTGGCGACAGGCGGAGAGCTTTTTTCCGACGCGATGGGCCCCGAAGGCAGCTATGAAGGCACCTATCTTGGCATGATGGATCACAATATCACGACGATTGCCGCAGCCCTGGGTGGTGATGTCCCGGGACGCGGCATGTCCGGAAAGCTGGCGATGTAATGGTCGATCCGACACCTTTTCCGATACCCGAAGCGGCCATGACGATCCGGGACCTGACCGTTGCCTACCAGGAAGGCCGGGTGCTGGAAGGTGTTGATGCGCGCTTTGCGGCGGGGGCAATGACGGCCATCGTCGGGCCAAATGGCGCAGGCAAGTCGACGCTGCTGAAAGCCAGCCTTGATCTGATTGCGCGGCGAACGGGCGAGGTGCGGGTCTTTGGCGCCCCCTTTGCCAATATGCGGCAACGCGTGGCCTATGTGCCGCAACGTGCCGCCGTGGACTGGGATTTTCCGGCGCGCGCCATTGATGTGGTGCAGATGGGCCTTTACGGCGAAACCGGCGCGCTTGGCCGGTTGACCGGCGGGCTGCGCGCCCGGGCGGCCGACGCGCTGGCGCGTGTCGGCATGGCCGATTTCGCAAAGCGCCAGATCGGCGCATTGTCGGGCGGGCAGCAGCAGCGGGTGTTTCTGGCGCGTGCGCTGGCACAGGGCGCTGATCTTTATGTGTTGGACGAACCCTTTGCCGGGGTTGATGCCGCGACCGAGACCGCGATCGTTGCCGTGCTGCACAGCTTGCGCGCCGAAGGGCGCAGCGTCATTGCCGTGCACCATGACCTAGCGACAGTGCCGGCCTATTTCGACCGTGTCCTGATGCTGAACCGCCGCGTGATCGCCGAAGGGCCGGTGGGCACGGCATTTACCCAGACGACGCTTGCCGCGACCTATGGCACGGCTTTACCGCAAAAGGTTCCGGCCTGAGCCATGTGGGCATCGCTGACATTGCAAGCCGGGTATAACGCGGCCCTTGTCAGCCTTGGTGCGGCCATGCTTGGGCTGACCGCCGGGGCTGTGGGCGCGTTCTTGTACTTGCGCCGTCGCGCGCTGGTGTCGGATGCCATGGCCCATGCCACACTGCCCGGCATTGGCCTTGCCTTTCTGGCCATGGCCGCAACGGGTGGTGACGGGCGGTTTCTGCCCGGCCTGATGCTGGGCGCAGCACTGACCGCCGGCCTTGGCCTGTTGTGCGTGCAGGCAATCAGCGCACGACTGGCCGAAGACGCAGCCATCGGCATTGTGCTTTCAACCTTTTATGGCGCGGGCATTGTCATTCTGACAGTCGTGCAGTCTGCCGGGGTCGGGCGGCCTGCGGGGCTGGAGGGGGTGTTGCTGGGCCAGGCTTCGGCCATGCTGGCCAGCGATGTGACCGTGATCGCACTGGGGGCGGCCGTGATCCTGCTTGCGCTTTGGGCCTTGCGACGGCCCTTTGCGATGGTGGCGTTTGATGCGGGCCATGCGACGGGTCTGGGGCTGCGCGTTCGCTTGCTGGATACCGCCTTGCTGGCCCTGACCCTGGGTGTCGTGCTGATCGGGCTGCAGGTGGTGGGGCTGATCCTGATTGTTGCACTCCTGATCATCCCCGCCGCCACCGGGCGGCTGTGGTCAAACCGCGTCGGCATCGTTGTGCTGATCGCGGCCTGTGTCGGGGCGGTGGCCGGATATGGCGGGGCGGCCATTTCCGCCACCGCGCCCAACCTGCCAACCGGGGCCGTCACGGTGCTGCTGGCCTTTGCTGTCTTTGGCCTGTCTGTCTTCATCGCCCCGCGTGGCCTGCTTGCCCGGTGGCACCATGGGCGCTGAGTTCGTTGCCCTGTCCCTTGTGCCCATGCTGGTGGCCACCCTTGCAGCCATTGCCTGTGCCCTGCCCGGAAACTTCCTGTTGCTGCGCGGGCAAAGCCTGCTGGGCGATGCGATCAGCCATGTCGTTCTGCCCGGGATCGTCGTTGCCTTTCTTTTGACCGGTGTCACCACAACCCCTGCCATGCTTGCCGGGGCCCTTGCCGCTGCAGGCCTGTCTGTCGCCTTGATCGAAGGGTTGCGGCGTGGTGCCGGTGTGGAACCCGGCGCTGCCATGGGCATCGTCTTTACCACCATGTTTGCCGCGGGCGTCGTGCTGCTTGAACAATCCGGGGCGGCAGGTGTGCATCTGGATGTCGAACACGCGCTTTATGGCAATCTGGAAAGCCTGATCTGGTTGCAGGCCGATGGCTGGGCCGCACTGGGCGACCCTGCTGCATTGGCCGCCTTGCCCGAGGAATTGCCGCGCATGGCGCTGGTCACGGTCATCGTTGCGGCCTGCATCGCCCTGTCCTGGCGCCCCCTGATCCTGACAAGTTTCGACGAAGGTTTTGCCCGCAGCATTGGCCTGCCTGTGCGCATGCTGTCAGCCGGGCTGGTTGCCCTTGCAGCCCTTGCCGCAGTCGCCGCGTTTTCGGCAGTCGGATCAATCCTTGTGATCGCGATGCTGGTCTGCCCCGCCGCCGCGGCACGGCTGCTGACAACCTCGGTCGGCGCGCAGGTGGCCTTCAGCTTGCTGTTTGCCGCCCTTTCGGCCGTGATTGGCTACATCCTTGCCGGTTACGCACCGCTCTGGCTGGGCCTGCCTGCTGCGGTCTCGGCCGCCGGAATGATTGCCGTAACCGCCGGGATCATCCTGATGCTGGCCATGCTGGGCACACGTCCGAAATCGTGATTGGATCGCAGGGCGAACCTGACCTAGCATCCGGGGAATGCGATGTGTTGCCCTGTGTCTTGCCCTGATTGCCCCACCTGCGCTGGCAGACAGCTTTGCCGGTTGGACCTTTGATCCCCCTGACGGCTATGAGCTGACACCCGGCACCTTTGGCGTGGCCTACCAAGGCCCGAACGGCGGCTATATCTTTGCCCCTGTCACGCCCGCCACCAATGCCCGCGCCGCCGCTGCCGCCTTTGCCGACGAAGGCCTGCCCATCGGCAGCCAACGCAACGAAATCACCACCGAATATCGCGATGACGGCACCGAGGCCTCGTTCTGGATCGTCTCGGACGGTGCGGTGAACTATCTGCAGATGACCCTTGTCAAGGATGGCCAGTCCAGCACCGCCCTGTTCGTCACACCCCTGCAGGATGCAAACCTGATCGCCGCCGAAACCGAAGCCCTGCTGGACGCCACCTTTGCCCCACCTGAAACGGTGCTCGCCCCCGCGACCAGCACCCTTCCCCCGGTCACCTTTCCCGCCCCACCGCCCGCAGACCGCATGGCCACCACGCGTTCGCGCATGACCATCGCGCAGGCCCGCGCGGCGGGCGTTGACCCCGACCTTGCCCTCCTGCCCGGTACATTCGATTGCTATCTGACCTCGGAACCCCGCGCCGTCGATGCCCGCCCCGACCTGCGCATCATCAGCGACCTTGGCCAGCGCTATACCCTGACCGATGGCCGCCGCAGCCAAAGCGGCACATGGTCCGTGCAACCGCATGACACCTTTGATCAGGTCATCCAGCTCTCCGCGCCCATTGATGACTATATCCTGATCCACAGCCACGATGGCCTTGGCCAAAGCTTTACCCTGAACCACCCCGAACGCGATGCCGACCTGACCTGCGTTCAGGACGGCCCGCCGCTGGAGGCGCAGTTGCAAACCATGGCCGCCATCGCCCCCACCAAGGGCGCAATGGATTGCACAGGCGTGGACGGCAGTACCTTCAAGCTGCTGTATGGCAACGGCACCTATATCGTGAATGGCCAAAGGGGCAGCTATGTGGCCGCCCTTGATGGCAATTACAACAACTGGCGCGGCAAGCTGACGTTTCAGGGCGGCCCCTATGACCTGCTGGATGGCGAGCTTGAGGCCAAGGATGGCACCCAGACCCTGACCATCAGCGAAACATGGACAGAAGGATCACTCTTCTATTCCTCGTCCGAAACCACCTATACCGCCATCTGCCGCAGCCCCGCCCCCGCCCGCCTGCCGCCGCTTTATGGCCCCGATGCGGCCCCCACCACGGCAGACCCGTCGGGTGGCCTGCCCGAAGGGCTGTACCGGTCCTTTGAAGGGCGGATGGAGTTCAATGGTACGATGGCAAACTATGTCATCCGCGAGATTTTTACCCTGATCGCCCCCGGCGGGCGCATCATGGTGGAACCCGATCTGGACCTCTATCAATCCTTGCCTGATTGCAGCCGCACCACACCATCCGGCGAAGAGGTTTGCGGCGAATACCGTACTATCGGCCCGCAGTTCAGCTACCGCAACGCGCGTGATTTCGACGTGGATGCGTGGTCTGCCAACGCCCCCTTCGCGCTGACCGACACGGGCTATACCGTGGGCGATATCGCCTACACCCGCGTGCTGCCCCCCACGCCTGACGATCTGACCGGGCAATGGGTGGCCGATGATTTCACCGGTGGCGGACCGGGCCTTGGCGGCGGCGTTGGCGTCTATACCGACAGCGATACGCGCTGGACCTTTACCGCGGACGGGCGGTTTGACTGGTATGAAAACAGCACGACCTCTACCCTGATCTCACCCGACCCCATCCTTGGTGGCGTCAGTGGCGGCGGCAGCAGCAGCAGCGTGGATGGCGGCACGGGCACCTTTACGCTGGATGACATCTGGCTGGACCTGCGCTTTGATGATGGCCGTAGCAAACGCGTGCCTGTGTTCTTCCTTCCGGCAAATGCCGACAGCCCCGCCGCATTGACTGTGGGTGGCGCGGAACTCAAGCCCTTCTGAAACCGGCACTTCCGGCAGGAAAGCGCTTGGCCCGCCGCACA
>JALOSO010000014.1 GCA_025458385.1 Paracoccaceae bacterium
GCCTCTACCCGGCGCGAAGACGCCAACGGTCAGTTGCGCGAACTTGGCAGCCGCATTCTGGAACTGGCCGAGCGGCGACGTACCCTGGCCGAGCAGGTGTCACGCCTTGAAATCCGCGCACCGGTTTCCGGCGTGGTGCTGGGTATGCAGGTGACAACCCCGCGCGCCGTGATCCGCCCGGCTGACCCGCTGTTGTACCTGATTCCACAGGACCGGCCGCTGGTCATCGTTGCGCAGGTGGCCCCCATTCATGTTGACGAGGTCCGCATCGGTCAGGAGGTGAAACTGCTGTTTCCGGCATTCTCCAGCCGCACGACGCCCGAATTGCAGGGCCAAGTCAGCGTGATTTCCGCCGATGCGCTGACCGATCAGCGCACCCAGCAATCATTCTATCGGGCCGAGATCACCCTGAACGCGGGTGAGCGTGAAAAGCTGGGCGATGTCACGCTGTTGCCGGGCATGCCGGTCGAGGCCTTTATCCAGACAGACCTGCGCTCGCCCATGGCCTATCTGCTAAAGCCCTTCACCGACTACTTTACCCACGCCTTCCGCGAAACCTGATCTTGTGGCGGGGCGGCCCCGCCGCTACGTTCGCCCCCGGATAAAGCGGAGGATCCCATGCACCCGATCGACACAGCGCTTGCCAATCTTGGCATCACCCTGCCTGATGCCCCAGCACCTGCCGCCAACTATGTGCCCTTTGTGCAGGTCGGCAATCTTGTGCATATCTCGGGCCAGATCAGCCAGAATGCGGCCGGCCTGATCAAGGGGCGTGTCGGCGAAACGCTGGATGTGGCCGAGGGGGCCGAAGCCGCGCGCTGTTGTGCTGTCAGCCTGCTTGCGCAGCTGAAAAAGGCCTGTGGCGGGGATTGGGCAAGGCTGGACCGGGCAGTCAAATTGGTGGGCTTCGTGAACTCCACCCCCGAATTCACCGATCAGCCAAAGGTGATCAACGGCGCGTCCGATCTGATGGTGGCGGTTCTGGGCGATGCCGGTCGGCATGCCCGCTCTGCGGTCAGCGCGGCATCGCTGCCTTTGGGGGTTGCCGTGGAAATCGAAGCGATCTTTGCCCTGAAATGATGCGGGTTCCGCTGCCGCCCGCCTTGCTGCGCCTTCCCATCGCGCACCGTGCCCTGCATGACCGCAACAAGGGCAGGGTCGAGAACAGCCCCCTGGCCATTCTTGCTGCCGTCACAGCGGGCTATGCCATCGAGATCGATGTGCAACTGTCCTCTGACGGGCAGGCCATGGTCTTTCATGACGAAGACCTTTCGCGCCTGACAGGCCGATCGGGCTGGATCAAGGATCACACCGCCGCCGAACTTGGCCAGATCACCCTGACGGACAGCACGGATACCATCCCTGCATTGCCACAGGTTCTGGCGATGATCTCAGGCCGCGTGCCCCTGCTGATCGAACTGAAGGATCAGACCCTGACCATGGGCGAAACCGACGCCCGCCTTGAAAGCGCCGTCGCAAAGGCACTTGCCACCTATCAGGGCGATGTCGCCGTCATGTCGTTCAACCCCCACAGCGTTGCCCATATGGCCCGTCTTGCCCCACACCTTCCTCGCGGCCTCACGACCTCATCCTATGATCATGCTGACTGGCACCCGCTGGACCCCGCCACCTGCGATGCCCTGCGCGATATCCCTGATTATGACCGCACCGCCTCTGGCTTTATCAGCCATCAGGGCAATGACCTGGCCCGCCCGCGCGTGGCCGAACTCAAATCCCAAGGCGCCGCTGTGCTGTGCTGGACGATCCGTTCCCCCGAACAGGAAGCGATGGCCCGAAATGTCGCTCAGAATATCACATTTGAAGGCTATGCTGCCGCGATCCCGGCTTGACCAAAGGCCCCTGCGCGTCACCTTCCCTTTCAACGTTGCATAAATATCCTCGGGGGTCCGGGGGTGGAAAACCCCCGGCGCTTGCCACATAAACCGGACTGCGGAATGCCCGACCTGACCCTTGCGAACGGCATGTCCGACGTGACCCCCCAAGAATGGGATGCCCTGTCATCCCCCGGCCCCCGGCCGATCGACCCTTTCACCACCCACCGCTTCCTGCATGCGCTTGATGCTTCGCACAGCACCGGCAAGGGCACCGGCTGGCAGACCCGCCCGCTGGTCCTGCGCGAGGGTGGCACGCTGATCGGCGCGACCCCGCTTTATGTGAAGTCCCACAGTCAGGGCGAATACATCTTTGACCATGCCTGGGCCCAGGCTTTTGAACGTGCCGGCGGGCGCTATTACCCCAAACTGCAGATCGCCGTGCCCTTTACCCCCGCAACCGGCCCGCGCTTTCTGGGGCAGGGGCGCGAGGCGCTGCTTGCCGGTGCCATCGACATTGCCGCACAGAACGGCCTGTCATCCCTGCACATCACATTCTGCGCCGCTGATGAGGCTGCGGCGCTGGCGGGCCAGCACGGGCTTCTTCACCGCGTCACCCAGCAATTTCATTGGCTGAACGATGGCTACGCGAGCTTTGATGATTTCCTTGCCAACCTGTCCTCGCGCAAGCGCAAGAACATCCGCAAGGAACGCGAAACCGCCCAATCCGCCGTCAGCATTCAATGCCTGACGGGTGACGCCATCCTGCCTGCACACTGGGATGCCTTCTGGCAATTCTATCAGGATACCGGCAACCGCAAATGGGGCACGCCTTACCTGACGCGCGCTGCCTTTGCGGCGTTCCATGATACGATGCGTGATGACATCCTGCTGATCCTTGCCTTCCGCGACGGCCGCCCCGTGGCAGGTGCGCTGAATTTCATTGGCCGCGACACGCTGTTCGGCCGCTATTGGGGCTGCGTCGAGGACCACCCCTGCCTGCATTTCGAGCTGTGCTATTACCGCGCCATCGATTGGGCCATTGCCAACGGATTGCAGCGTGTCGAAGCAGGCGCACAGGGCGAACACAAACTCGCCCGCGGCTATCTGCCCACGCAAGTGCATTCCCTGCACTGGATCGCCGATCCCGGTTTTCGCCGCGCGGTCGCACAATACCTTGATCAGGAACGCGCTGCCGTGACCGAGGAAATCGAGGTCCTCACCGCCTATGGCCCCTTCCGCCGTGTGACAACCGAAGATTGAAGAATCTCAGGCATTTGCCTTATTTTTGCCGCATTTGATCACTCTACCATCGGATAGTGATTGAACGGGCGGGGGCCTATTGCAATCGCAGGAACGCCCATGCCCCAGATCGACATCACCATTCTTGGCGCGTTTGACACGCGGCAGTTCTTTGCCCCCGCCACCGTTGCGATAACAGCCATTTCGGGCACAGCCACCGCAGTGACTGTCGTGCTGCAATCCGGTCTGACGCTGGTTTACAAGGGCACGGCCCTTGGCTTTGCCGGCAACACGCCCCTTGCGGGCAGTGTGACCGGGCTGGATGTGCTGAAACCTGATGGCACGGTTCTGGCAAGCCTGAACCTGACCGCAGCCCCGTGGAATTTTGCCGAAATCACGACGGGTGGGCCATTTGCCAGTTACCTTGCATCCGAAGCCACCGTGCTGGACCTGTCTGCCCTTATCCCCGGCGGTGACAGTGCAAGTTTCATCGAGACGGGAAACCAGTCTGATTTTCATACCTTTCTTGGGGGTGCGGATACGATCAGAGCGATGGGCGGTGACGACAGCATTACGGCATTCGGACGCTATTTGCCGGATAACGCGGCTGTTGCGGGCACTGTTCTTGATGGTGGGGCGGGTGTCGATTCCCTGCGCACCAACAACATCTCTGTCGATCTGCGCCAAGCCGAGATCCTGAACATCGAAGGGGTCTGGCTGCAGAACGGCGCGTCCCTGCGGCTTTCTGCGTCACAGTTCGGGACTGGCAAGATCGCCAAGGACGCGACCTTCAGTGTCTTCACCTCCGAGGTGCTGACGATTGATCAGGTCGCCGGAAAAGCCCTTGATATCTCGCAGTTGCGCAAGATCGGGACATTGGCGCCGACAACCAATCTGATCGGAACTTCCGGCAATGACACGCAGGTCGGCAATGCGGGCACAAATGATGTCCTGCTGGGCTTTGACGGGGATGATCGACTGAACGGGAATGGCGGTGCAGACAGCCTGTTCGGCGGCATGGGGGATGATCGGCTGTTTGCAGGCGATAACAACCCTTCGCCGCAGATCGTCCCTGGCTTGAACGCCGATGAACTGCGCGGCGGCGACGGCAATGACCGGATTTATGGTGGCATTGGCTTTAGCGTGCTGTTGGGTGAGGCTGGCAATGATCTGATTGACGGCGCGACCGGGTTGGTCCGCGCGGATGGCGGCGATGGCAATGACTGGATCAGGGGCGGCAGCGCCACGTTTCCAGTTTTCGGTGGCGGGCTGGAATCCAGCTATCTGTTTGGCGGTGCGGGCAATGATACGCTTGTCACTGGCGCAACCGGCACGCTGATGGTGGGTGGCAGCGGGGATGACCGTTATGTCATCAACCACGCCAACAACCGGCTTGAAGAGCTTGCGGGCGGCGGCAATGACCGCGTCGTCACAACCGTATCGGTTGATCTGACCACCGCGGGCGAAATCGAACGGATCACGGTCAAGGCTGCAACCGGCGTCACTGTCACCGGCACGGCCACCGCCAACATCCTTGCGGGAAATATCGGGGCAGATACCCTGAACGGCGGGGCAGGTGATGACCGGCTTGCCGGGGCCGGGGGGGCCGATGTGCTGGATGGCGGCGCGGGCAACGATACCTTGTCAGGGTGCGCGGATGCCGATGTCTTCGTCTTCGCCACGGGCGGGCTGCGCGATGTGATCAGCGATTTTGCCGATGGACAGGACATGATCAATCTGACCGCCCTGTCGGCCGTCACCGACTTTGCCGATCTGCTGGCCAATCACCTGCGCCAATCCGGTGCAAATGTCCTGCTGGATGCCGGACAAGGCGACCTTCTGGTCATCCGCAACGTCCAGTTGGCCCAGCTTGACAGCGGTGACTTCCTGTTCTGATCCTGTTGCCCGCCCGGGTTAACCCGCAACAGCCCCGACCGCCCAGTCGGCAAAGCCAAAGGCGGTATAGTCGCGCCAATAGGCCTCACGCGCGGCGGCCTCAAGATCAGGGCCATAGATGTCGGCCAGCGCGAATTTCGGCTTTTCCGGGTTCGGGGGCAGGGGCGGGCAGGTAACCCCAACCTCGGCCGTCAGAAATACCAGCCCTTCGGCCAGCCGGTCTTCGCGCAGCACGATGTCCGGCGTCTGGATCTGGGCAAACCCCTGCAAGACCGCACCTTGCGTGGCGCAATGCAGCGGCAGCTTCAACTCGGTCCGCCCTGCCAGAATGTGCTTCACCAGTTCCAGAAACACCAGCAGCCCTGCGCGGTAGTCATCGGCAGTGGCATAGCCTTCGCCCTTTGGTGGCAACTGATACTTGTGTACCCGCTTCAGATAGGGCCGCAGTTCCGGCATCCATTCCTTTGCGATGAAGTCCGAAAAGGCCGCATGCGCCCGCGCAAGGGGGTGCCGCAGCACGGTAAAGCTGCGCAGGCCCGGATGCGTGGCCTTCCAGTTGCGCAGGCCTTGCCGGTCAAAACCCGTTTCGGTATCGCCAAAGGCCTGCAACCATTTTCGCAGCCGCTGATCCGGGGCGCATTTCACCGGCATGAACAACAAGGGCGCTGTCGCGCTTGCCACATATTGGGGCACGGCGGCCTGACGGCGCGGCTCAAAATTCGGCGTATGCGTCAGACCGAACCAATCCAGCCGCGCCAGCCCGGCCTGCATCTCCTCGGGATTGGCGACCTTGTCGATCAGCGGCTCGGGGTTCTGCTTCTTGAACTTGAAATCCAGCGCTTCTAGCCGGCCCGGCACATCCAGAAACGCCGCCAGCCCGTTCAGCACCCGCAGATCAAGCACATCGTCATAATCGATGTAGAACGGCGTCTGCCCTGTCACCTGCAGCCGGTTCAAAAGCCGCGCCTGAAACGCCTGCAACGTGTCGATCCGCTGGCGGAATTCATCCAGGTCAAAGGCGGGCCGCACCGTTTTCAGATGTTTGGTATTGGCCAGCCACCACTGGTCGCTTTCCATCGCGATTTTCCAGCTGATGTAACTTTCCAGCTGGTTGCGTGTCAGGATCACCTTTGCGCAAGCTTCGTCATCCACCACCATGTCGAACACGCGCGGATCATGGTCATGGAAATAGCGAAACCCTGACAAACCCTTGGTCTGCTGCCGCATCGCCTGCAGCAGGCTGCGCGGGTTTGCCTCTCGCGCGGCCATGTCCACACCCAGCAGTTCCTGCTTGTTCTCGCCGCCGATGAAATAGGGATTGAACGCCTCGCCGTGGCACAGCACGCCCGGAATCGCATTCAGGTTCGCCTCAAGGAAGTTCGATCCCGTGCGCATTTCCGCAAAGACGACAAAGCTGTGAAAACGCCCCATCTATTTGACCAGATAGGGGCGCCCGCGCCGTCCGTTCAGGGGGGCCGTGTCGTCACTTGCCGGGAAATCACCCATCAGCACGGGCTGCATGCCCTGATTGCGCAGGTTCTGCAGGAATTGCCCAAACCCCTTCAGATCCGCCATGCGCGGCACTTCGGTCAGCCGCCGTAAACTGCGCGGGCTGATTTCATCGACGATCATCTGCAACGGCTCCATCGGGTTTTCCACGAATTCCGCCAGCGTCCACACGCGCACCCGCGCCTTGACCCAACTTGCCCGCATCACGCCCAACGCCTCGGTCTCAACCTTTTGCAGGCGCGCCGCCTCTTTCCGGATATCGCCGAAGTTTGCATTCGCATGAAACAGCGGCAGCGCCCATGCGCCGGAAATGACCGAAATCTGCGCATTGCTGTCGCCACAGATGAAGGGCAGCGCCAACTGGTTATCCGCCGGGCCAAACTGGAAACATTGCCGTTCGCCCCGTGTGTTCCAGATCAGGTTGGTCAAGAATGACTTGGGGTTATAGTCACGCACAAGGGCGCTGTCCGACATGGCCCCGTTGTACACGGTTTCGCGGCCCGCATAATACACGCGGTCAGGCGCAAACAGATGCCCGTGAACCCGCGTGCCTGAAACCTTTGACAGCCAGGATTCGAAATTCTCGAACAGTTCTGAAAACCCTTCGAAGACCGAATAGGGCGCCGCAGTGCGCCCATGTTCCAGATCATAGCTGGGAAAGCGGCTTTGCATGTACAGCCCCGCGCGCCCTTTCACCCGCCGCTCCACCGCCTTTGCAAACAGCCGGTCGATCTTGCCGGGGTTCGGCTCGGCCGCCTGACTGGCCGCATCATCCGACAGAAATGTCTGATACAGCTTGTCAGCGCGTGGCCAGATCTTGCGGGCCACAAAACAATCAGACCGACGCAAAAGCTGCAGATGGTCATCGTAAAAGATATGCGGCTTGCCCTGAAAATCGAACTTGGACAGGGTCAGAGACCGGCTTTCGACATGGGCCGAGACCTGCCGCACCAGCGTCTGGAAATAGCTTTCGTCAGGAATCCAGACATGGCGGAAGTAGCGGTCGATCTGGTCACGTTCGGGGTTGTCCAGAATTGCGGTCAGCGTGGCGCGTGTCAGGCACCACCACTGGCTACCCAGATGCGGCACCAATCCCTGCGGCACCCGCCGCCGGAGCCCGATCAGCCGCTGCAGCCGCACATAGAGATCGAACATCTTGCGGTTCTTGCGCCAGGAAAACGGGAACCGCATCGTAAACCGTTCAAGGTTCAGCCCGCCGATCGTCCAGCCGACATCCTCGGTCGTCACGGATTCGATGAAATCGGTCTTGGGGCGCTGGTCGAGATAGGCAATCAGTTCCGACACCGGGCGCAAGGGCATGCAAGACCCCGAGGCCAGATAGACATGGCGCACCGCCGAAAATTCCCGCAGCATCATGCTGGCCGCAGCCTGTGTCGCCGCCACAATGCCCCATGTGCCCCATTCACAAGAGTAACGCTTTGAAAAACGTACGTTCGGAACATCGGACAGCGCATTGACCAATTGCTGATAGGCTGCGCGTTTCACCCGCCGGTCCACATGGATGACCACCGGGCATTCGCGGTCGGCCCAATGCCGGGCCACCTGGGCGGCGCGGTCCAGCGCGGTGTGGCACAACATCAGAAAGCCGACCGTCATGCCCAATTGCCCTTTGACATCAGCCCCAGAATTTCAAGCTGCCGCCAGTTGATGTACTTCTCGCTCCACTTGCACCAGAAATCTGGCTGCGCGGCAAGGCCTGCGGCATAGGCCTTGTACTCGGCGCTGTTGGCGTAATGCTGGCGACGCTCCATCTCTTCGGCGGCCTTGACGCTGAACGTATCCAGAAACTTGGCATGCAGCAGACAGCCCGAGGCCTTTTCGCCACCGCCATGATCGTAAACAAGGTTCAGTCCGCGCGGCAGCAACATGTGGGTCGAGCTTTCGTAGGCATAGCTGCGGTGCCATTTGACCAGCGGCGTCTTGTTCAGGGCCGGCGCCTTGGCCGGGGCATCGCTGAAGAACACCCGCGCGCGCGGCCCGCCTTGAATCCACAGGTTGCCCTGCCACGGGTTGCGGCGGATCGCGTAATTGCCGCTGTCGAAGTATTGCGCAATCTCGAAAGGATCCTGACCCTCGTGATAAGGTTGCGCGTTCACCGGGCCCTTGGGATACATGTCCAGCAGCATGGCCGAAAATGACCGGATGGCGCTGGCATCCAGCCAATCCGTCAGCGCGCGCAGGGGCCTTGTTTCGCAGAACGGGTAGATCAGGAATTCGTCCACATCCACCGTCAGGCACCAATGCCCATGGCAATGGCGGCGTTGCAGATGCGTCAGCCAATCCACGCCGAAATGCGACCGCTTGTAACTGGCCCTTGTTGTCCAAAGCGAGACATCGGGCTGTTGGGCCAGATATTCGCGCGATCCATCCGTGCTGTCATTGTCCACGATCAGAAAGTGATCGACACCAAGATTGCGGTAGTAGCGCAGGAAATAGGGCAGGCGCACCCGTTCATTGCGCAGCGTTGACAGCACCAGAATTGCATCAGCCGCCAGCCCGCTGGTGCGGTCGGCAACCTTGCGCAACTCGCGCCCCCGACGCCACGCCCGCAGGTGGCAACGTTTGCGCCGCAGCCGCAGCCTGTATCTGTCAAACAAACCCACCTGACCGACCAATCCCCTGGATCATGGTTACCTTAACCACGACATAACCCCTGATCCTTGACGAAAGCTTGCGCTGCTTCCCTTTCTTTGTTTCAAAATTAGCGACAGTTGGCATGTTAGTAAACCACGATACGCCCACAATCATATCCAGCCTCCGCGAGACATCAGCCCAAGCGCCTCAAGCTGCCGCCATCCGGCGTAGCGGTGTGATTGCGGCGACCACAGCCGCGGATTGGCGATCAGCCCGTCATAATAATCATCGTAAAGGGCTGAATTGTTGAAATGCTCTTGCCGGACCTTTTCCGCGGCCGATTTGGCCACAACTTCGGGCAGGAATTTCGTGTGCAGCAAGATGCCGCTGATTCTTTCGCCACCATCGGTTGCGTAGGTCTGGTTCAGCCGGGGTGGCAGGATCTGGTGGGTCGAATTCACATAGGCAAAGCTGCGGTGCCATTTGACCAACGGGGTCTTGTTCAGCGTCGGCGTGCGGCGCGGATCGGCAGCAAAGAACACCCGCCCGCGCACGCCCCCCTGAATCCACAGGTTGCCAAGCGGCTCTTGCCGCCGGATGCCGTAGTTGCCAGCGTCAAACCACGCAAGCACCTTGGTCGGGTCTTGGCCTGCGGCATAGCCCGCGGCGCCAAGCGGGCCATCGGGGTAAAGGTCCAGCATCATTGCGGCCAGCGCAGGCTGCCCTTGCCCGTCAAGCCAGCCGGTCAGCGCGCGCAAGGGGCGGGTTTCCCAATAGGGATAGATGAACAGCTCATCCGCATCGAGCGTCAGGCACCAATGGCCATGGCACAGGCGGTTCTGCAGCCATGTCGTCCAGTCAACGCCAAAGCGCGACAGGCGATAGCTGTGCGCGGTGGTCCAAAGTGTGACATCGGGTTGTGCCGCCAGATAGGCCGCCGTGCCATCATCACTGGCATTGTCGACGATCAGAAAGTGATCGATGCCCAGCCTGCGGTGGTGATCAAGGAAATAGGGAAGGCGCAGGATTTCATTGCGCACGGTCATGACGGCAAGGATCGCGTCAGGCGCAAACGTGGGCGCGCGGGCCGAGACGCGGCGCAACTGCCCCGATTTGCGCCAGGCCCTGAACAGATAGCGGCGGCGTTTCCAGCGCAGACGATAGGCCAGCCACAGGTCACGAAGGCGGGCTGGGCTGCGCGCTGTGGTCATTGCCGCCCCTATTGTGCGGCCTTCTGCATGGCGACCATGTCGTTCAGATAAACGCCGAATTCATCGCGCAGGTCGGGCCGGGCCAGACCGAAGGCCACGGTTGCCTGCAGGAAACCGGCCTTTGATCCGCAATCATAACGCTGCCCGCGAAAGCGATAGCCGAAGACATTGCTTTCGCCTTTTGTCTCTTCGGCGATGGCGTCGGTCAGCTGAATTTCGCCCCCGGCCCCCTGCTTGATCCGGTTGAGGTTCGTCAGCACCTTTGGCGACAGGATGTAACGCCCGATGACCGCAAGGTTGGATGGCGCATCGGCGGCCTTGGGCTTTTCCACCATGCCTTTCACACGCACGATCGACCCCATATCCTCGGCGATATCCAGCACACCATAGGATGACGTGCGTTCCGGCGACACTTCCATCGCCGCCACCATATTGCCGCCGGTCTGGGCATAGGCCTCGACCATCTGTTGCAGGCAGGGGGTTTCCGCGGCAATCACGTCATCCGGCAGCAGAACGGCGAACGGTTCATTGCCGATCAGGCGCCGCGCGCACCAGACCGCATGGCCAAGGCCCATGGGGCGGTTCTGCCGCACATAGGCAATCGCCCCGCTGTCCATGTTGGTATCCTTGAGGATTTCCAGCATGTCCGTCTTGCCCTTGCGGCGCAGTTCGCTTTCCAGTTCAGGGGCATTGTCGAAATAGTCTTCCAGCGCCGATTTTCCGCGACTGGTGACGAAGATGAATTCCTTGATGCCGGCGGCCCGCGCCTCATCGATCGCGTATTGGATCAGCGGGCGGTCGACCAGTGTCATGATCTCTTTCGGGATCGACTTTGTGGCCGGCAAAAACCGCGTGCCAAGGCCCGCGACCGGAAACACCGCCTTGCTGACTTTCTTGATCTTCATTTGAGTGCCCACGCCACTGACGCCTTTTTTTAGTCCAGAATACGCAACACGGCCCGCAAGGGAATCCGCAATCGCAACGAAAACCACCATTGCATCCTTAAGAGCACAGGATCAGGGGAATTTCTTTCACTTCCTTGCCCAAACCTGCGTGCCGATCCAGCCATTCCCGGATAATTGCCGAAAACTTGATGCAAACAGGCCGGGTTCAGCCCATTGCCGCCATCATCGCCTCGATCACCGGCACATCGCTTGGGTTGTTCAACTCCCAGAACTGCCGCCCGTTGGCCGCGACTTCCACGCACAGAACCTTGCGCCCGTTTTCCAGAAACCGCAGCTGTTCCAGCCCTTCCAGCGTCTCTAGCGGGCCAATGGGCCATGTGGGATAGGCCGCAAGCGCTGCCGGACGATAGGCATAGACGCCCACATGGTGAAAGACCGGCGTCGGTTCATCATCGCCAAAGGTGCGCCCGGTATAGGGGATGACCTCTTTGCTGAAATACAGCCCCCTGCCGCCCGCCCCGAAGACCGCCGTCGTGCCGCCCACGCGCCCCGCCCGCCGGTCTGCAAGAAAGCCTGCAACCGCCCGGCCATCACAGCGCAGAACCGGCGTGGCGATATCCGCCTCAGGATCGGCCAGAAGGCCTGCAATCAGGTCTTCCACGAACCACGCAGGCGTCAGCGGCGCGTCACCCTGCAGGTTCACCACCATATCGAAACCCGGCAATTGCTGCACCACCTCGGCGCAGCGTTCCGTGCCGTTCTGCGCCTTGGCGCTGGTCATCACCACCTCGGCGCCAAAGGCCTGTGCGTGGTCTGCAATCCGCGCATCATCCGTCGCCACGACCACGCGGTCCACGCCCTGCACCGCCATCGCGGCTTCCCAGCTGCGGCGGATCAGGGTCTTTGTCCCATCCGGTCCCTTCAATGAAACCAAAGGTTTGCCCGGATAGCGCGTGCTGGCATAGCGGGCAGGGATCGCGATCAGCACGCTCATTTCAGATCAACCCCCGGGGCGTAGGCAATGAAGAACGGGTTGTCCCAGCCAGCCTTGCCATAGGTCAGCGGTGTGCGGTCATCAAAGCGCACCACATGCCCGCCCGCCCCGCGCAAGACCGCATCGCCTGCCGCCGTATCCCATTCCATCGTGCGGCCCAGACGTGGATAAAGGTCGGCCTCGCCCGTCGCCACAAGACAGAATTTCAACGATGACCCGGCCGAGGTGCTGTCAGCCACTTGATATTTGCCGATGTAATCCTCCAGCGCCTGATCGCGGTGCGATTTCGACGCCACCACCATCAAGGCGCCATTGTCCGGCTTGCGCACAGACAGCCGATGCACCGGCCCCGGTGCGTCCTTGGACAGCGCGCCGGTTTCTTCGACCGTCGTGCCATCCGCCTGCGTATAGAACAGCCGCCCCATGGCCGGGGCAAAAACCACGCCGCGCAAGGGCACGCCGTTTTCGACATAGGCGATGTTCACGGTGAAATCGCCGCCCCGCTTGATGAATTCCTTGGTGCCGTCCAGGGGATCGACGATCAGAAAGGTTGCGGCCTGCAAGGCATGGCTGTCGGCCTGTTCTTCGGTGATCAGCGCTACATCCGGAAAGGCCGACCGCAACCCCGCAGCAATCAGCGCATCCGCAGCCTCATCCGCTGCGGTGACAGGGCTGTCATCGCCCTTGGACCGCACATCGAAATCGGGGCTGTTGTAAACCTGCATGATCGCATCACCCGCCAGCAGCGCAAGCCGCCGCATGACCGGAACCAGTGTTGCAAAATCCATCGCAGTTGCCCCGCAAAGCTGTGAGTTGAAACGTAACGGCCCGCGCCTTATCATGCAGCGTCAAGGGAACAGCAAGATTTCCCTGTCAGATAACGGCAGAACGCCGACCAAAGGGCAAAGCATGTTTCGTGCGACACGGCCAAAGACCAACGGGCGCAGCGCCCTCAGCATTCTTGAGCTGATCTTTCATGCCGCCGTGCGGGCCGTGCGCAAGGGCCATCGCAACGCGCTGGGCGGCCTTTTGATGAACATCCTGCAAACGGTGATCCTGATCCTCGTGTTCTGGGTGATGGGGCATTACCTTGGCATGATGCGCAACAGCATCCATGGCGGGAATTTTGTCCTGTACATCATGTCTGGCATCTTTCTGTTCATGACGCATACCAAGGCCATCGGCGCCGTGGCCAAGGCCGAAGGGCCGACATCGGCGATGATGCTTCATGCGCCGATGAATACCATCGTTTCCATCGCCTCGGCCGCGCTAAGCGAACTTTACCTGCAGACGCTGTCGGCGGCGGTTGTCCTTTACGTCTACCACGCGGCCTTTACCCCCATCACCATTGATGATCCCGCCGGTGCCATGGGCATGTTCCTGCTGGCCTGGGCATCGGGTGTCGGCATCGGGATGATCTTCAAGGCGGCGATCCCCTGGGCACCTGATTTCTTTGGCGTGTTCCAGACCGTTTATTCGCGGGCCAACATGATTGCCTCGGGCAAGATGTTCGTCGCGAATGCCCTGCCGCCGCATATCCGTGATTTCTTTGACTGGAACCCGCTGTTTCATGCAATTGACCAAAGCCGCGGCTATGTGTTCCTGAACTATACGCCGCGCTACACCAGTATCGAATACCCCGTCTGGATCTGTGCGGTCTGTCTGCTGATCGGCCTGATGGGCGAGTTCTATACGCGCAAACATGCCTCGGCCAGCTGGGGTGCTGCACGCTAGGCCTGACCGGCCCTTCGTTCAGGCCGCGACCACACGGCAGGTCAGATTGATGCGCCCGCCCTGCGGCAACAGGCGCGATGATCCGTGGCGCACGCGGTCAACCCCATGCCAGGCAAGGCGCGCAGGCCCGCCCATCAGCACCACATCGCCTGACCGCAACCACAGGCTTTGGGTGCTATCGCGGCGTGCAACACCGCCCATCCGGAACAACGCATCATCGCCCAGCGAGATCGACAGCACCGGCCAGATGAAATCACCTTCGTCCTTGTCCTGATGCAGCCCCATCCGCGCGCCTTCACCATACCAGTTGACCAGACAACAATCCGGATCGCGCGCCAACCCCGTCACTGCCCGCCAGACTGCAAGAACTGATGGCGGCACGGGGGGCCACTGCACCCCGCTGGGGTGCGACGTGGCATAGCGATAACCCGACCTGTCGGTGATCCACCCCAGCCGCCCGGCGCTTGTCATCCGCACTGACATCTCTCGCCCACCCGGCGTCACAGGCGCCACCAACGGCGCCGCCCGCACCACTTCGCGCACCTCTTGCACCATCGCCGCCTGCGCCGCAGCATCCAGAGACCCCGGCCAGACCTGAAACCCCCGCACCTCGATCATCCCCGCCTCCGCCGAACCGATGAAAATTTAGCGCAGATGGCCAAAACCCACCGTTGCATGGCCCATTCCCCACCCCTATATACCGCTGGCATTTGGCACGGCCACCATGGCCTTGCCGCCATCACTCCCGCCGTTGGCGCCTGATAGGGCCAGCGCCGGGGCAATCGCCTGACTGAAAGGGATCAAACATGGCTAAAGTCATCGGTATCGACCTTGGAACAACCAACTCTTGCGTCGCCATCATGGATGGCGCGCAGCCCCGCGTGATTGAAAACGCCGAAGGCGCACGCACCACCCCGTCAATCGTCGGCTTTACGGAAACCGAGCGTCTGGTCGGACAGGCCGCCAAACGGCAGGCCGTCACCAACCCCGCGAATACCGTCTTTGCCGTCAAGCGCCTGATCGGCCGCCGCGTGGATGACGCGCATATCGCCAAGGACAAGAAGAACCTGCCTTATGCCGTTGTGAACGGTGGCAATGGCGATGCCTGGGTCGAAGTGCGGGGGGAAAAGTATTCGCCCGCCCAGGTTTCGGCCATGATCCTGCAGAAAATGAAGGAAACCGCCGAGTCCTACCTTGGCGAAACCGTCACGCAGGCCGTCATCACGGTGCCCGCCTATTTCAACGATGCCCAGCGTCAGGCCACCAAGGACGCAGGCAAGATCGCCGGTCTTGAGGTGCTGCGCATCATCAACGAACCGACGGCTGCCGCACTGGCCTATGGGCTGGACAAGAAAGATACCAAGACCATCGCCGTCTATGACCTTGGCGGCGGCACCTTCGACATCACCATTCTGGAAATCGACGATGGCCTGTTCGAAGTGAAATCCACCAACGGCGATACGTTCCTTGGCGGTGAAGATTTTGACATGCGTATCGTCAACTATCTGGCGGACGAGTTCAAGAAAGAGCATGGCGTTGATCTGACGCTGGACAAGATGGCCCTGCAGCGCCTGAAAGAGGCGGCTGAAAAGGCCAAGATCGAACTGTCCTCGGCCAATCAGACCGAAATCAACCAGCCCTTCATCAGCATGGACCGCAACACGGGCCAGCCCTTGCACCTTGTGGTCAAGATGACCCGCGCCAAGCTGGAAACCTTGGTGGGTGACCTGATCAAGGCCTCGATCAAGCCATGTCAGGCAGCACTCAAGGATGCGGGCCTGTCCATCGGCGACATCGACGAGGTGGTGCTTGTGGGCGGCATGACCCGCATGCCGAAAGTGATCGAAGAGGTCACCAAGTTCTTCGGCAAGGAACCCCACAAGGGCGTGAACCCGGATGAAGTGGTGGCACTGGGTGCGGCCATTCAGGCCGGCGTTCTGCAGGGCGACGTAAAGGACGTGGTCCTGCTGGACGTGACCCCGCTGTCGCTGGGCATCGAAACGCTGGGCGGCGTGTTCACGCGGCTGATTGACCGCAACACCACGATCCCGACGAAGAAGTCGCAGATCTTCTCCACCGCCGAAGACAACCAGAACGCCGTGACGATCCGTGTGTTCCAGGGCGAGCGTGAGATGGCGGCCGACAACAAGATGCTGGGCCAGTTCAACCTTGAACAAATCCCGCCCGCCCCGCGCGGCATGCCGCAGATCGAGGTGACGTTTGATATTGATGCCAACGGCATCGTGTCGGTCGGCGCCAAGGACAAGGGCACGGGCAAGGCGCAGCAGATCACCATTCAGGCCTCGGGCGGCCTGTCGGATGAAGACATCGAAAAGATGGTGCGCGACGCCGAGGCAAATGCCGAAAGCGACAAGGCCCGGCGTGAGCTGGTCGAGGCGAAGAATCAGGCTGAATCCCTGCTGCATTCGACCAAGAAGTCGATCGAAGAGCACGGCGACAAGGTTGATCCGTCCACCGTCGAGGCGATTGAACTGGCCATGTCTGCACTGGAAGACGTGCTGAAAACCGATGACGCCGGCAAGATCAAGGGCGGCATCCAGAACGTCACCGAAGCCTCGATGCGGCTGGGTGAGGCGATTTACAAGGCCAGCCAGTCCGAAGGCGGCGATGATGACGGGGATCGTGCCCGCGACGTGGACGATGATATCGTCGACGCCGATTTCGAAGACCTTGGCGAAAAGAAGCGGAAGTAACCCCGCTGAACCGGAACAAGGGGGCGACTTGGAAACAGGTCGCCCCGCACGGTTTCTGATGTAAGGTTTGCCATGGCAAAGCGCGATTACTATGACATCTTGGGCGTTCCTCGCGGGTCTTCAGCGGAAGATCTGAAAAAGGCCTACCGGGCCAAGGCCAAGGAACTTCACCCCGACCGGAACGCAGATGACCCCACAGCCGAGGCCAAGTTCAAGGAAGTGAACGAGGCCTACGATGTGCTGAAGGACGACAACAAGAAGGCCGCGTATGACCGCTACGGCCATGCCGCCTTTGAAGGTGGCGGTGGCGGCGGCCCGCGCGGCGGCGGTTTTGGGCAGGGCGATTTTGCGTCCAGCTTTTCCGATGTGTTCGAAGACCTGTTCGGCGACTTCATGGGGGGGCGCGGGCAGGGTGGTGGCGGGCGCAGCCGCGCACAGCGCGGGTCTGATCTGCGCTACAACCTGCGCGTCAGCCTGGAAGAGGCGCACAAAGGCATCCAGAAAACCATCAACGTGCCATCGTCACAGGCCTGTGATACCTGCAACGGGACCGGGGCCGAAGGCGGCGCTGAGCCCGTTACCTGCCCGACCTGCTCTGGCATGGGCAAGGTGCGCGCGCAGCAGGGCTTTTTCACGGTGGAACGCACCTGCCCCACCTGCAACGGCATGGGCCAGATCATCAAGAACCCCTGTCGCGTCTGCGCGGGACAGGGCCGCGTGGAAAAGGAACGCGCGCTTTCCGTCAATATCCCCGCAGGCGTGGAAACCGGCACGCGCATCAGACTGGCGGGTGAGGGCGAGGCAGGCCTGCGCGGCGGGCCACAGGGCGACCTTTACATCTTTATCGAGGTCAAGGAACACAGCATCTTTCAACGTGACGGCATCCACCTGTTCTGCCGTGTGCCGGTGTCCATGGGCACAGCCGCCCTGGGGGGCGAGGTTGAGGTGCCCACGATCGATGGCGGATCAAGCCGCGTGAAGGTGCCTGCGGGCGCGCAAACCGGCAAACAGATGCGCCTGCGCGCCAAAGGCATGCCAGCGCTGCGCGGCGGCGGCGTGGGGGACATGCTGATCGAGCTTGCCGTTGAAACGCCGGTGAACCTGACCCCGCGGCAACGTGAGCTGCTGCGCGAGTTCGAAAAACTGTCCGAAGAGAACAACCCCGAAAGTGCCGGGTTCTTTTCGCGCGTCAAAGGTTTTTGGGACGGCATGAAGAACTGACCGCGCAAAGGCCCCCCACCCCATCCCTCCCCACGGGGGGGAGGGGGCCTGTCGCACCCCCATCTGCTGTGCCGCCCTTTCCACTTGGCTCCTCCCCTCCCCCCCCTCGTGGGGAGGGGATGGGGGTGGGGGGCCCCTTGCGATACACGGGCCCGACGATTTGCGGCATTCCGTTAACCACCTGTTCACCAGTCTTGCCGCACATTGCCGGGATGGCACCGCGCGCATTCCACGAAGGCCCGCTTCCCCTCTTCACCCCGTCCGGGGATGAGGATGAGGCCACGCTTGCAGCACCCCTGCCAGACCGCCTGCCATCCTACATTGCCGATCACCGCAAACGCCTGCGCACCCGGTTCATGGAAGGTGGCGCTGCCGCGATGCCGGATTATGAACTGCTGGAACTTATCCTTTTCCGCGCCATTCCCCGGCAGGATGTCAAACCCTTGGCCCGGCTTTTGCTTGACACGTTTGGCGACCTTAATCGTGTCATCACCGCACCCACGTTGCGCCTTTTGGCAGTCAAGGGCGTGGGTGAGGCGGTGGTGCAAGACCTCAAGATCCTTGAGGCCGCAGCCCAACGCATGATGCGCGCCCGCGTCATGCAGCGCCCCATCCTGTCATCCTGGGATGCCCTGCTGGATTACTGCCATACCGCCATGTCGCACCGGGAAACCGAAACCTTCCGCGTGCTCTATCTGGACCGCAAGAATGTGCTGATCGCCGATGAAGAGCAGGCGAAGGGCACGGTTGACCATGTGCCCGTCTACCCGCGCGAGGTTGTCAAGCGCGCGCTGGAGTTGAACGCATCAGCGCTTATCCTTGTGCACAACCATCCTTCGGGCGACCCCACACCATCTGGCGCGGACCTGTCCATGACCGCGCAGATCAAGGATGCGGCCGAGGTGCTGGGCCTTGTCCTGCATGATCATCTGATCATCGGCAAATCACGCGAACTTTCGTTCAAGGCGGAAGGGTATCTGTAGCGCCGGCCGGTCGTGCATCGCGTGGCCGCAGCCAGAATTCGACACGACGGTTCAGCCCGCGCCCGACACTGGTGCTGTCACAGGCAATCGGCAGTACTTCGCCAAAGGCGATGACTCGCGGGATACGATCAGCGGGCAGGTCGGGTGCGGCCTCGCGCAGGGCACCCGCCACGCCCTCGGCCCGTTCGGCGGCCAGTGCAAGATTGGCTGCAGCATCGCCGGACCCATCGGAAAACCCCGCAAAGATCAGGTCCTTGTCGGCAAATTGCCCCGCCCCCAGCAATTGCGCCAGATCGGCAAGGTTCTGTTGTGAACTCGCATCCAGCGCGCTGGACCCATCCTGAAACCGGAACGTCAGCGACACCCGGTCAGCCCCGGTCATCACCCCGACCAGCGCCTGCAGATCGGCCAGCGCAACATCCGAACCCGCGCCGCGGATCGCATTGATCAGCCGCAGGCCATCAGCGGTCATCGGCTGGCTTTCGGGGCTGCGGTCGATGTAACCGGCGCTGGCGATCACCTTTTGCGCGGGCGGACTGGACAGGAATTCCAGAAACTCGCGCGCCATCAACGGCAGCCTGCGGCGTGGCGTCAGCAGGTGAATGGGCAGGGCCAGCGGATAATCCTCGGCCTTGACGGCCATGGCACTGGGCAACAGCGGAAAGCCGCAACTGTCGGTCAGCGGCAGCCGCCGTGCCGGGCCGCGTTGCGCCGCCCCGATGATCGCCAGCGCATAGGGGTCTGCGGCCACCGCATTCGCGAGGCTGGTCAAGTCAGGATGGCGCAATTCTGCAGGAATGGCCCGGCCCAGACGGGCCTCAAGCGCGCGCTGCAGGTCTGTGCCGGGGTCAAGCGCATGCAGCACAATGGGCATGTCGGGTCCGCCCAATGCGGCCCAGTTGGTGATATCGCCCGCCAGTACGGCCGCCAGATCGCGGGACGAGATCACCGCTGTCGGATTGTCAGCAGCCATCACCGGGATCAGCGCATCCATGGCGATTGCGCGATTGCCCAGATCGGGGTCAAGGTCGGCGGCCACGGCAAACTCTGCCGCGCCTTGGGTCAGCGCGGCCGTCGCGTCGTCAGGCAACATCGGCTCAAAGCTGATTTCGGCCAGGGCAGCCCCGCTGACCGGGTCTGTCAGGCGGGCC
This sequence comes from Paracoccaceae bacterium, assembly GCA_025458385.1. Taxonomy (GTDB): domain Bacteria; phylum Pseudomonadota; class Alphaproteobacteria; order Rhodobacterales; family Rhodobacteraceae; genus JAAFHS01. Next base: position 19,988 of record JALOSO010000014.1, read on the forward strand.
GCGAACACATCGCCGGGCAGAACGGTATGATCCAGCCCGCGCTGCGCGGCAAAGGCCGCGATCAAGGGCGGCACAAGGGCCGCACCGGCATCCGGTGCGCCGACAAAGCGCAAGGTGGCAAAGGGGGCTGTCAGTTCGGGGCAACCCGGCCCGGTGCAGATGACACCCTGCGCATCGACGGTCAGTGCGCCATAACGTGTGTTCACGCGGTAGAACTCTCCGTCGAAGCCTTGCAATGTACCGTCAAGCTGCAGCCCCCCTTCGCGGGCGGTCAGCGTGACATCCTGTGCCATCGCCCCAAACGCACTTGCCAGCACGACGAGTGTCGCCGCGCACCATGCCGTGGGGCCCATGTCACCTCTGCGAAAAACCTAGTTTGCAGCGGCGATTGTCAGGTCTGTCACAAGATTCTTCAACACCAGAATGTCACCGACGGCATCACAGTCGGGCATCGCCAGCGTCAGTTCCGAAACAAATGTTTCGCCGGCCAGCGTCATCAGCGTTTCGCCCAGCAGTTCGCGGCCGCAGGTTGCCTCGGTCACGGCGGATTCGATCACGATCTCGGCGTTGGTCGCAAGGCCGGCGGGGAAGGTATAGATTTCGGCCCGCATCGGCATGTCGACATCCGCGTCGCCCAGCACCGTGATAAAGCCAGCCGGAATACCGCCTGCGCCGCCAGCAGCAAGGCCCGTCTTCGGGGTTTGCGGAGCGTCGGCCCAGATATGCCCGGCATCGCCATAACCCGCACCATTTTCAAAGGCGTGCAGCTGGAAGGCGTCGTCATCCTGCCATTGCACCCCCATGCGACGCAGGGTGGCCATGGCGGGCACGCGCACCTGCTGGTCAATCGTTGTGCCGTCGGGCAGGCGGGCGCTGATCCTTGCATCGACGGCAAGCGCAGGCAGCGACAGGAACAAGGATCCGGCCGCATCGGTCTTGCCGGTAATTGCAAGTCCGGCATGGCCGATGACCACACGCGTCTGTGGCGCGCAGGGGGCAACCAGACTGACACCAATCATCGCATGCGGGGCCGCAGCCAGCCGCAAGGACGGCAGGCAGGCATTTTCGGCAACGGTGGCGGGGGCGGCGGTCGCAGGTGCCACAAGCGCGGGAACAGGCGCATCCGCCATATCGGGCTCGGGGGTCACAAGGGCCGGGATCGGGCTTTCAGGGGCCGGGGCCGCAGGCGTGGTCAAGGCACCGGATGGCGCGGGTGCTGTGACTGTGGGCGCAGCAGCGGCAGGGCGCAACGC
>JALOSO010000187.1 GCA_025458385.1 Paracoccaceae bacterium
TATAGCCATACCTCGATAGCCATTCTGGATGCGCTGCATGCCTATGACGGCCCGGTGATCGAAGTGCACATTTCGAACATTCACAAGCGCGAGGCGTTTCGTCACCATTCGCATATCAGCGCACGCGCCGATGGCGTGATTGTCGGCTGCGGCACCGAAGGCTATCAACTGGCCTTGCGGCGCATCGCGGGCCTGCTGCGGTGATGCTGCTGATCGGGCGGTGTGGCGCGTGGTCTGGGGCGGGGCGTCCCTGTTGATCTGCTGCAAGTTGGCATCGGGCCGGGTTTGCCGCTGTGACGGTTAGGCAAGAACGAGGGGGCAAGGGGCGTGGCGGCGCGGTTTCAGTGGCATCCGGACGCCCGGCTGTTTGATCTGTCGGGGGCCGTCTTGCCCCACGCAGCGCCTGTGACGCATGCCGTCATTGCCGACAGGCCGGCGGGCCGCGCGCTCGCCCTGGCGCTGGCCTGCGGTGACGGGTTTCGCATCGGTGCGCCGGATCAGGCATTTGACCCGGTGCCGGGGCAGATCGAAGTGCTGACCGGCGGCAGTCTTGGTGTGCCAAAGCGCGTGACGCGGCCTGTCGCGGGCTGGCAAGCCTCGTTTGTGGTCAATGCGGGGCTGTTTGGCATCGCACCGGGGGTGCGGGTGGCCGTGCCGGGGCGGCTGTGCCATTCCTTGCCGCTTTATGCAGCGCTGGAAGGGCTGCATCTGGGCGCAATGGTGCACCTGCTGGATGGCCAGCGACCTGACCGGATGGGCCGGGCGCTGGCACAGGCAGAGGTGGTTTACGCAACACCCACGCAACTGCAGGCGATGCTGCCGGGCGGGCCATGGCCGGGCCTGCGCCACATCGTCCTGGGGGGCGAGCGGTTGGATGCTGCACTGCGCGAAAGGCTGGTCAAGGCCGCACCGCAGGCCCGGATCACCGTATTCTACGGCGCGGCCGAGACGAGTTTCATCACGATGACCGATGCCGCAACGCCCGCAGGATCGGTCGGTCGGGCCTATCCGGGGGTCGAACTTGCGGTGCAGGATGACGGGCTGATCCGCGTGCGCTCAGCTTACACGGTGCAGGGCGCGGCGGCCTGGGTGACTGTTGGCGAAAGCGGGTACTTGCAGGGCGACGATCTGTTCCTGCGCGGGCGGGCCGGGCGCATGGTGACTGTCGCTGGTCAGAATGTGTTCCCCGAGGAGATCGAGACCTGGCTTGCTACCCTGCCGGGGGTTGACCGGGCGGCGGTGCTGGCGCTGCCCGATACGGCACGCGGGTATGTGCTGGTGGCGGCCTTGCAGGGGGACCGGGGGCAGGAACAGGCGATCTTTTCGGCCGCCCGGGCGCAGCTGGGGGCGCTGGCGGCACCGCGGCGGCTGCACTGGTGCAGCGACTGGCCGGCATTGCCTTCCGGCAAGACCGACCTTGCGGCCTTGCAGCGGGCCTTGGCATGACAGGGCCCGCGGCGATCATCGCGGCGCGACGCACCGCCGTTTGCCCACGGGACGGGGGTTTTGCGCAACTGGGGGTCGAGGCACTTGCCACGCCTGTCATTGCAGCCTTGCTTGCGGATGCGGGGATGGCGCCTGATGCCGTGGATGAGGTGATCTGCGCCAATGGCTTGGGCGAAGGCGGCAATCCGGCGCGGCGCATTGCGCTGGCGGCAGGGCTGCCACGGCATGTGGCGGGCCTTACGGTTGACCGGCAATGCGCGGGCGGGCTGGATGCGCTGGCGCTGGCCGCTGCGATGATTGCAGCCGGGCAGGCCCGCGTCGTGGTGGCAGGCGGGGTGGAAAGCTATTCGCGCCGGCCGTTGCGGTTAAGAACGGATCCATTGGGCGGGCCACCCGTGCCCTATGATCAGGCCCCTTTTACCCCCTGGCCGGACCGCGACCCCGACATGGCGGCCGCGGCGGCGGCCATGGCCATGCATCTTGGCATCAGCCGGGCCGCGCAGGATGCATGGGCGGTCGAAAGCCACCGCAAGGCGCAAGGGCCACGGCCCGAGATTGTGCCGCTGGCGGGGATCACACGGGATGCCTTTACCCGGCCGCTGACATTGGCACAGGCGGCAAGGGCCCGGCCACTGGTCGGCGACATCACGGCGGCAAATGCCGCAGTTGCGGCGGATGGGGCCGCGTTCTGTCTGGTGGTGGCGGGCGATCTGGCGCAGGGCCGGGCCGGGGCACTGCATCTGGTGGCCAGTGCGACACGCGGCGCAGACCCTGACAGGCCGGGCCTAGCCCCCCTTGCCGCCATGCAGGCTGTCGGCACCACCGGTCTGGCGCAGTCCGAGATCATGGAGGCCTATGCCGTGCAGGCGATGGCCTGCGTTGCGGCCGCCGGGTTGGACCCGACACGCGTGAACATCAATGGCGGGGCGCTGGCACGCGGGCACCCGATCGGGGCATCGGGGGCGATTCTGGCAGTGCGGCTGTTTCACGATCTGCCGGCCGGCACCGAAGGGCTGGCCGCAATCGCCGCAGCCGGCGGGATCGGCACGGCAATCCGGTTTGGCCGGTTGCGCTGAATGGCCGGTTGCGCGGCCCCGGTCAGACGCCGGGGCGTGACAGCAGGGTGCCGGGACGCATGTTTGCAAGGCCTGCCGTGACCATGCCCGCCAACACGGTTTTCAAGGCATCACCGGGCAGAAAGGCCACGGCGATCAGCGCCGCCTCATCCAGCGATTTTTCCAGCATGATGCTAAGCCCGGCGATGCCAAAGACATAAAGCACCGCAATCCCCCCGATGACCGACGCCGCCCATGCCGCAGGTCCGGTGGCAAGGGTCGTCCGCTCCATCACCCAGCCGGTCACAAAGGCGGCAACCGGAAAGCCGATCAGGAACCCGACGGAAGGCTGGGCAAAGACACCCAGCCCGCCACGCCCGCCTGACAACAGTGGCAATCCGGCCGCGACCAGCGCCAGAAACAGCAGAACCGCCAGTGCCCCGCGGCGCGCGCCAAGCACGGTGCCGCATAGCATGATACCCAGCGATTGCGCGGTGATCGGCACACCGGCGGCAAGGTCGATCTTGGGCACCAGACCCAGCACCGCGATCAGGGCTGCGAACAGGGCGATATAGCTGACATTGCGTTCCAAGGCGTTGGTTTCCTTTGCGCGGGCGTGGCGCGCAGTTAGCCTGCTCCGCCCCGCGCGCGCAAGGCCTCGGCCACGCGGTCAGCCTCGTCAATTGCGGATAGGGCAAGCGGCGGCAACAGCCGCCAGCGCGGCGGGCGCGACGACCGCGCGCGCCATGCCTGTGTCAGCAGACCCGCGTTCTGCAGCAGGACAGGGACAAACCGGATGACCAGCGCCATCGCCAGCGCCAGACGGCGTGGCGGCAGGCCAAGCGGGGCAAGCGGGCGGGCCAGCCATTGGAACAAGGCGATCATGGCCGACAGCGGGGTGGTCATGGTGACCAGATTTGCCGCCGCAACGGCCGCAACCAGCCGCAGGATGACGACAGCACCGGCCGCAGGCGCCTGCGTCAGCGCGTGCCATGCCGCGACGACCAGCACAAAGGGCCACAGCGGCCACAACGCCCGCAGCCCGGCCTGCATGAAAGGGCGGCCACCCGGGGCATAGGCCAACCCCACAACCACCAGCGCCACTGTCAGGGAAAGCAACCCGTCCATCGCGAAAAGCCCGACGGTAAAGCCGCAAAGGGTTGCCATCTTTGCACCCGCTGGCAGGCGGTGCAGGGCGGTTTCAACCGGAGATGTCAGTGTCAGCATCACAGGCCCCATAGGCCGCCATGGCGGCATGAAACGCAGGCAGTATCTGGGCCGGGGGCCCATCCGCATGCAGGCGCCCGTCTTGCAGCCAGAGTATGCGGTCATACCCCGCCACAACGGCGGGATCATGGGTGATCGTGATCAGCCTTTGTGGCAAGGCCGCAAAGCCGCGTTGCAATTGCATCTGGCTGGGCAGGTCCAGCCCGGCAAAAGGTTCATCCAGCAGGATCGTTGACGGCGCCATCGCCAGAACCGCCATCAGGCACAGATAGTGCCGCTGGCCCTGGCTCAGCGTATGCGTCGCAGCCTTGGCCCAGTGGCTGCGCCCGTGCCGTGCCAGCATCTGCAAGGCCGCCGCCTGCGCTGCCGCCTCGGTCTGGCCCAGTTGCCGCAGGCCAAAGGCGATCTCTTCGGCCACCGTGGGAAACAGGATCTGGTGATCCGGGTTCTGAAACAGGATCCCAAGCGCCGAAAGTGCCGCCTTGCGGTCAGCGAACGGATCAAACCCGTCCAGCCGGACCATGCCCTTGTCAGGGGCGATCAGCCCGGCAATCAGCCGTAGCAGCGTCGTCTTGCCCGATCCGTTGCGGCCGATGATGCCGATGCGCGCCTCGGTCAGGCGTGCCGTCAGATCCTGCAGCACCGGCTTGCCGGCCAGCGTGACGCCAGCCTGTGACAAGGTGATGCCGGATGACAAGGGGGGCATCTTTGCCTCGGGTCCAGAACAGATCGCCGGGGTTGTAGCGGGTTCACCCCGCACGGGAAAGGGGTCAGCAGCAGGGATACCGGATGCCCGCCATCAAGGCCGTCTTGTCCAAGGGCGGGGTATCCGGGTCAACCGGGCAGGTCACCAGCCAGCGCCAGAACCGCCTCATGGCTGTGCCTTTGCGGGTGCTTGCCGCTGGCCCTTGCGCCGGTGACACAGCATTTCCGCCATGATTGACAGCGCGATTTCCGCAGGCGTGATCGCCCCCAGATCAAGGCCCGCAGGTGCGCGCACCGCCTCCAGCCGCTCTGGCGGCACATCCGCCAGTTTCGCGCGCAGGGCAGCCATCTTCTTGCGGCTGCCAACAAAGGCGACATAGGCCGACGGCACGCCAAGCGCCGCGCGCAGGGCCGCTTCATCGCCCTTGCCTTGCGTTGCCACAACCACATAGGGGGCCACCTGCGATTCCGGCAGCACATAGCCCGCGATCCCCCTCACATCGTCGAACAGCGGCAAATCCGCCTCTGGCGCGCAGGCTGTCACGGCGAAATCATGCAAGGGCGCAAGCGTGGCCAGCGCCACGGCCACCGGGCTTGCCCCGCAAATCACCAGCATCGGACGCGGGATCACCGGTTCCACGAAAATGTCCATCGTCCCCCGGCTGGGGCACATCGAGCGCGCATAGCGCACGCCATCGCGTTCATCACCCGGTGCTACCCCCTGATCGGCCAGCACGTCCTCGGGGCTGACCGAGATCAGCCGAGGCTGGCCGTCGGCCAAAGCGTCGCGTGCCGCGCGCAGCACCGCCCCCCGCGCACAGCCCCCGCCGATCCAGCCTTCGGCAATCGTGCCATCGGCGCGGATCACCGCCTTGGCCCCGGCCTTGGCCGCCGTGACCGCCACGGTGCGCACAACGGTGGCAAGCGCAAAGGGCGTGCCTTCGGCCTTCAGCGCGGCGACTTGGGCAAGGATGTCACGCGATTGCATGGTCATGTTCACCTCACAGGCGGGCAAATTCGGGTTCAAGCGCGGCAAGCGCATCAAGCGTGTTGGCGGCAGCAAACAGGTCAAGATAGGGCAGGGCGGCGGCCATCCCGGCGGCCACGGGCTGATAATCGCGCCAGCCTTTCAAGGGGTTCAGCCAAAGGATGCGGCAGCCGCGTTTCTTCAGTTGCGCGAGTTCGGTGGCAAGCTGCGCAGGCGGATCGGTATCAAACCCGTCTGACAGGATCATCACCACAGACCGTCCGCTCACCAGCCGCTTGGCATAGTTCTGATTGAACGCAGCAAGGTTGCCCGCAATCCGCGTGCCGCCGCCAAACCCCTGCGCCAGCAGCGACAGCCGGTTCACCGCGCGCAAGCCATCATGGTCACGCAAGGCATCGGTGATACGCACAAGGCGGGTGTGGAACAGGTACGCGTCAGTGTGCTGATCGGCCACCATCAACCCCTTGAGGAAGGCCAGGAAAACCCGCGCATAAACGGCCATCGAGCCTGACACGTCACAAATCGCCACCAGCCTGACCGGGCGATCCGGGCGCTTCTTCCATGACAGGCGCAACGGTTCGCCACCTGACCCAAGGCTGGCCCTGATGATCCGCCGCATATTCAGCCGCGCGCCGGTCTGATCGGCCCGCTGACGGCGCGAACGGCGGTCACGGATGGCCCGCGCAAGGCGTTCTGCCGTGGCCTGGGCCTGCGCCATATCCTCCGGGCTGACAAATTCGCGCAAATCCAC
>JALOSO010000188.1 GCA_025458385.1 Paracoccaceae bacterium
AGCACCGCCAGCAATGTGTAACTGTCCTTGCCCCCCGAAAGGCACACAAGCCAGCGCGCGCCCGGCGCAATCATCCCATAGGTTTCAATCGCATCCCGCACCTCGCGCACGATCCGTTTGCGCAGCTTGCGAAATTCCGTACTGCTTGGCGCCCCGTGAAACAGCGGGTGAATATCGGTGTCCAGATCATCATCCAGCATGGCGCATCCCTCAGGCTTGCCCCCCAATGCCCCAAGCCCGGCGCGGATGCAAAGGTTTTGGCGAAGGGGCCCGCCCGTGGTATGCTTTGCCATTATTTCACGAAAGGATTTGCCATGGACTACATTTTCGCTGCCCGGAATCTCACCTCCGGCACTTTCGGCTCTAACCCCGGCCCTACGCGGTTTCTTGAGGTGCCCGCCAACGCCGCCGCGCCGACCCCCGCCCATACGATCACCAAGCGCGACTGGTTTGATCGCGTCATCCATGAGGCCAAGCATGACCCCACCGCCCCCGGCCGCCCCGTGGGTGATGTGCTGGTCTATATTCACGGTTTCAACAATGACCCGGCCGAGGTTCTCAAACGCCACCGCCTGATCCGCACGGGGCTGGCCGCACATGGCTACATGGGCGCGGTTGTCAGCTTTGACTGGCCCTCGGCCTCATCCGCGCTGAACTACCTTGATGATCGGTCGGATGCCAAGCTTACCGCCCTGCGGCTGGTGACGGATGGCATCGCGCCTTTCAGCCGCGTCGTGCAGCAGGATTGCGACATCTCTGTCCATATCCTTGCGCATTCCATGGGCGCTTTTGTGACGCGAGAGGCGTTTGACGATGCTGATGACCGCCCCGCTGTTGCCGCGACGGGCTGGACTGTCAGTCAGGTCATGTTCTGCGGCGCCGATGTCAGCCAGGGCTCCATGGCCGATGGTCCGACGTCATCCTCGCTTTACCGGCACTGTGTGCGGCTGACGAATTACTTCAACCCTTACGATTCGGTCCTGTCCATTTCGGGGGCCAAGCGCGTGGGCGTGGCCCCGCGTGTGGGCCGCGTGGGGCTGCCGGGCACGGCACCCACCAAGGCGGTGAACGTGAATACGGGCGACTACTATGATGCCAACCGCGCCAAGTTTGACGGCGTGACCAATGCCGATCACGCATGGTTCTTTCACGACAAGACCTTCCTGAAGGACGTGTTTTTCACCATTCAGGGCGATCTTGACCGCAATGTCATCCCCACCCGGCGGCATGAGGGCGGGGTGCTGCAGTTGAAGGGGTGACCCGCCGGTTGTGCAAACGGCAGATTTGGCCCGTGACAAATCTGCCCCTACCTGCCCCCCGCAGGGCAGGTGCGACAAGCGCACCCGCCGGGGCAGTCACGGTCAGATTCCCGGCATTGGGATTGCGGATGGCCCCTTGGCCACATCGTTGCCGATGTGACCAATGAAACCGATGGTCCTTCCACAGGAAGGCCCATCAAACGGTTTCGGGGCGCACGTGACACAGCGGGCACAAACACTCACATCCCCGCGCGTAAACATCCACTCACCCCCGCCCCGCGTATACCTGCAAAAGAGGTTTCCCATGCGCGCTGCCCTTCTGCCCTTTCTTGCCGCTTGCACGCTGACAGCCTGCACGGGCACGCCCTCGTTCGATGACCCGAGCCTGTCCACCCGCGAATTGGAGTTGGAGGAATTCTTCGACGGCAATTTCCGCGCCTATGGCCAGTTTCAGGACATTTTCGGCACCGTCCGCCGCCAGTTCACCGTCACCATCAAGGGCGATTGGCGAGGACGGCTCGACCGAACAGCGCATCTGGACGCTGGTGAAAACCGGTGAGGAAACCTGGGAAGGCACGGCCCCCGGGGTTATCGGCGTGGCCACAGGCGAAGAACAGGGCGACCGTTTCAACTGGCGCTACACGATCGACCTGCCCGTGCCATCGGCAGGTGGCCCCGCGACCACCACGCGGGTGACGTTCAATGACTGGATCTGGCTGCTGGACAACGACCGCGCCTTCAACCGCGCCTATATGTCCAAGGCTGGGGTGACGATTGGTGACGTCAGCATCTGGTTCGAAAAGCTGGATTAGACCGCCCTTCCTTTTTGCCGGATTCCCCGAGGGGGCGCTCATCACTCCCTTCGGTCGTTCTTCGCTGGGTGCAAGCGAAGAACGACCGAAGGGAGTGATGAGCGCCCTGTTCAGAAGGTTCGCCGCCGGCGCTGTGAAAGATGGAAACGGCGGGTTCTTGCAAAGGAAAAACCGGAGGGTCAGCTTTTGCGTTCCGGCACCGGATCATAGCCCGACCCACCCCACGGATGGCACCGGCACAACCGGTGCACCGTCAGATACCCGCCCTTGATCCCCCCGTGCCGCTCCAACGCCTCAAGCGCATAGGCGCTGCAGGTCGGCTGAAACCGGCAGCTGTTTCCCAGCCAGGGTGACAGTAACAGCCGGTAGGCGCGCACCGGCAAGGCCACGATATGCGCCAGCGGCGTCACTTATGGACCCCCGCAAGTGCCCGCTGCATGTCCCCCAGCAGATCCTGATATTCGCGGCTAACCGTCGCCTCTGGTTTCGCAACCAGCACATAATCCCAGCCCGGCCTTGCCCCCTTGGCCAACACTGCGCGCGCCAGGGCCCGCAGGCGCCGTTTTGCCCGGTTCCGCAGGACGGCATTCCCGATCTTCTTGGACGCCGTGAACCCCACCCGCACGGCGCCCGAACCATCCCCCCGGTCGCGCGCCTGCAACAGAAAGCCAGCCGTCCCCTGCCTGCGCCCCGACGCAGCCCGCAGAAAATCCGCCCTTTGCTGCAAAACCTTCAGACAAACCAAAACCGCCGGGGGCATTTCCGTCACCCCGGTCATCCCTTGGGTCACTTCAGCCTCCGGCGGTATCATGGTCGCAGTCCTTCATGCCCCGCAGGGCAGGGGATCAAGCCGACAGGCGCTTGCGCCCCTTGGCCCGGCGGGCTGCCAGAACCAGACGGCCGCCTTTGGTCGCCATGCGGGCGCGGAAACCGTGGCGACGTGCGCGCACAAGGTTCGAGGGTTGGAATGTACGCTTCATTGCCGCTCTCCATCAGACAGACCGCACAAACCCGCCTGGGATTCGAGCACAGCCCTATTCAAGGCGTGTCCCATACGAAGGTCATCGACCCAAGTCAATTGATGCGGCGTCGAAAATTGCCCTGTTGCCGGGAAAAATGCATAGGCCTGTCCCGTTTCATCGCGTCACCCTTGCGTGAGGGGGGCTATCCCCCCGGCCGATCCGCCGTCAATCTGCACCAAAAGCAAGGAACATGATGCCCCGTCCGACACGCATTGCTGCAAAACTGCCGATCCTGATCATCGGGGTCGTTGCCGTCACGGGTTTTGTCCTGCTGCGCGACCAGATCACCTTTGCCACGCTGGCGCGTCACCGCGAAGCCCTGCTGGCGGCGCGCGATGCGCATTATCTGCTGACAACGCTGGCCTTTGTCCTTGGCTATGCCGGGTTTGTCGCCTTCAGCCTGCCCGGCGCCATCTTTCTGACGCTGGCGGGCGGCTTTCTGTTCGGCCTCTTTCCGGGTGTGCTTTACAATGTTCTGGCGGCAACGCTGGGCGCATGTGGCATCTTTCTGGCCGCCCGAACCGGTTTCGGGGCCAGCCTTGCGCAGCGCATGGCCGAGGGCGGCGGCGCGCCGGCGCGTCTGCAAGCGGCCTTGCGCGACAACGAATGGTCGATGCTGTTTCTGATGCGTCTGGTGCCGGTCGTTCCGTTCTTTCTGGCCAATCTCGTGCCGGCCTTTACCGGTACACGGCTGTCGCGCTTTGCGATATCGACCTTTCTTGGCATCATCCCCGGTGCGCTGGTCTTTACTTCGGTCGGGTCGGGCCTGGGCGAGGTCTTTGCCCGTGGCGCAGCCCCTGACCTTTCGGTGTTGTGGCAACCGCATGTCATCGGGCCGATCCTTGGACTTGCAGCGCTGTCGGCCCTGCCCATCTTTCTGAAAAGGCGCGCACCATGACGGCGATCAGGACCGATATCTGCATCATCGGCGCGGGGTCGGGTGGTTTGTCCATCGCTGCGGGGGCCGCACAGATGGGGGCAAAGGTCGTGCTGATCGAAGGCGGCGCGATGGGCGGTGATTGCCTGAATGCCGGGTGCGTGCCATCAAAGGCGCTGCTGGCGGCCGCCAAACAGGCGCATGCCATGACCACGGGTGCGGCCTTTGGCGTGGCCCCGGTGGCCCCTGAAATCGATTTTTCCGCCGTGAAAGACCATGTGGCCCGGGTGATTGCCACCATCGCGCCGGTGGACAGCCAGGAAAGGTTCGAAGGGCTGGGCGTGCAGGTCATCCGCGACTGGGCGCAGTTCACATCGCCCCGCACGGTACAAGCGGGCGGGCATCAGATCACCGCCCGGCGTTTTGTCATTGCCACGGGGTCGCATCCCTTCGTGCCGCCGATCCCCGGTGTCGAGCAGACGCCCTATTACACCAACGAGACGATCTTTGCACTGCGCCAGCGGCCTGAACATCTGGTCGTCATCGGCGGCGGGCCCATCGGCATCGAGATGGCGCTGGCGCATCGGCGCTTAGGCTGTGCGGTGACCGTGGTCGAAGGCGCCCGCGCCCTTGGCCGCGATGATCCTGATTGCGCGGCCGTGGTTCTGGCGGCCCTGCGCGCCGAAGGTGTCACGATCCTTGAAGGGACGGGTGTCGCGCGGCTGGACGGGCAAGGAACGGATTTGCGCGTGACGCTTGCCGACGGACGGGTGATTGCCGGCAGCCATGTGCTGATGGCCGTGGGCCGACGCGTTGCACTTGACCGGCTGAACCTTGACGCGGCGGGTGTTGACCATACGCCGCGCGGGGTGACGGTCGGGGCGGACCTGCGGTCTGTCAGCAATCGGCGTGTCTATGCCGCAGGTGATGCCGCGGGCGGGCTGCAGTTCACGCATGTGGCCGGGTATCATGCAGGCGTTCTGATCCGCCAGTTGCTGTTCGGGCTGCCAGCCCGGCAGCGCAGCGACCATATTCCCTGGGTCACCTATACCGATCCGGAACTGGCGCAGGTGGGCCTGACCGAGGCCGCCGCCCGCGCCGCCCATGGCGCATCGCTGACCGTTCTCCGGCAAGCGTTTCATCACAATGACCGTGCGCAGGCCCAAGGGCAGGCGGAAGGGCTGATCAAGGTCATGGTGGTCAGGGGGCGGCCTGTGGGGGTGTCGCTGGTGGGCCCCCAGGCGGGAGAGCTGATCGGCTTTTGGGCCCTTGCCATTGCAACGCGGCTGAAGATGGCACAGGTGGCCAGCATGGTTGCGCCTTATCCGACGCTTGGTGAAATCAGCAAACGCGCCGCAGGGGCCTATTTCACCCCGGCCTTGTTTGACAGCCCGCGCGTCAAGCGGATTGTCAGGCTGGTACAGCGGTGGTTGCCCTGATGCCCCCGCGTTCCCGGCCTTGATCCGGCAGGCAAAAGTGGTCACGATGGCAGTGGGCGAAGCGAAAGAGGCAAGGGTGCAGCCAGGGTCGGGCCGGTTTTTCAAGACCCTGTCCGGGCGGTTCCTGTTGCTGACGGTGGCCTTTGTCATGCTGGCCGAAGTGCTGATCTTTGTGCCCTCTATCGCGCGGTTTCAGGTTGATTATCTGCAGTTGCGGCTGGAAAAGGCGCAGATCGCTGCCTTGTCGGTGCTGGCTTCGGACGAAATGATCGCCCCGGATCTGGAGCGCGAGCTTTTGGACAATGCCGAGGTTTTCAACGTCGTGCTGCGCCGGGATGAGGTGCGCCAACTCGTGCTGTCCTCTCCGGTGCCGCAGGAAATTCTGCAGACGATTGATCTGCGGATGACCCAGCCCTGGACCCTGATCCGCGAAGCCTTTGGCATGCTGGCGCGGCCCGAGAACCGTGTGATCCGCGTGCTGGGCAACCCGGTGCGCGAGGCCGGCCTGCTGATCGAGATCACGATGGAAACGCGGGCGCTGCGGGCAGCAATGGTCGATTACGGCCTGCGCATTCTGGCGCTGTCGGCCCTGATTTCGGTGGTGACAGCCTTTTTGCTGTTTCTGGCCGTGCGGCGGTTGCTGGTGCTGCCGATCCGCCGGGTCGTGCGCCAGATCGACGCCTATGCGCAGGCGCCCGAGGATGCCCGCCGCCTGATCGCGCCCTCGGCCAGTGTTGATGAATTGCGCACCGCCGAAGATGCGCTGCATTCACTGCAGACACAGCTGACAGGTGCGCTGAAGCAAAAGGAACGTCTGGCGCAACTGGGTGGGGCGGTGGCCAAGATCAGCCATGATCTGCGCAACATCCTGACCACGGCACAGCTTTTTGCCGACCGGATCGAACGCAGTGCTGATCCCGCTGTGGCCAAGACCGCGCCAAAGCTGATCAGTTCGATCAGCCGGGCGGTTGCGCTGTGCGAAACCACGCTGGCCTTTGGCAAGGCCGAGGAAGGCGCGCCCGTGCTGCAACGTTTCGGGCTGCGCGCGCTGGTGACCGAGGTGATCGAAGGTGAGGGTCTTGGCCCTGACGGCCCGGTCAGCCCGCTGATCGATGTGCCGCAGGGTTTTACCCTGCGCGCCGATCCTGAACAGCTTTACCGTGTGATCGCCAATCTGGTGCGCAATGCCAAGCAGGCGCTTGAGGCGACGGGCAATCCGGGGACGATCGAGGTGTCGGCGACCGAGGATGAAACCGCCTGGATCATCCGGGTGGGCGATACCGGCCCGGGGCTGCCGGCGCGGGCCCGAGACCATCTGTTCACGGCGTTTCAGGGCGGTGTGCGCAAGGGTGGCACGGGGCTGGGCCTGGTGATTTCGGCCGAACTGGTGCGCGGCCATGGCGGGACATTGTCGCTGGCGCGTAGCGATGATGACGGCACGGAGTTCGAAATCCGCCTCCCGAAAGAGATTGCCGGTGCAGATTTGGTTTGACGGATTTTGCCCTTGCAAACCGGACAGCACAGGGCTAATCCCCGCGGCGTGGACCCGTAGCTCAGCTGGATAGAGCATCAGACTACGAATCTGAGGGTCGGGCGTTCGAATCGCTCCGGGTCCGCCATTCCCACAAAATAGTCCTGAAAAGTCAGTATCCTGAGGGGCGCGTTCTCAAGCCGCCTGGATAGGTTTGACATATCCAATTCTGGTTTCGATCCGGTCAAGCCGGTCAACGGCCCATTGCGCAAGGCCCTTCCTGCCCGCTTCCACAGTGCGGCGAGTCAGCTTTGCCTGCGACCTGTGATCGCTGATGGCCATGATTTCGTGCGGGGCGCATCCCGCCTTTGCCTGTCAGCGGCAGGTCGGCTTGCGCAAAGCCTGAGGTGACAGGCCATCGGGCAACCCGGTTTCAACTGCCATCGCACAGAACCAGTTGGTGAAATCCGCGGGCACAAAAGGCTTGGCGTTCGTGGTGACAAGGCGGGTCAGGTTGTTAAGCGGAAGCATGTCGATCAGCGCCTTTTACGCGGGGTGCAGCGGGATCTGCACGTCCTGCCCCGTCTTCTGTTGAACAATGCTCAACACGCCATTGCGGATATGCCGCCTGCCCATGCGCAACACATCCCAACCCCGCTGCCCGGCTTGTGGTGATCCGTGCAGGTTTCGATATGATGCTCCCCGGGGTCAGGACCCATTGATCAGCTTGAGGTTGCCGGGCCTGCGTGCTTCAAACTTCCGGACTGACAGGGGTGCTGCTGAGCAAGCATTTCTGGCTTACGGACGCGCAGATGGCGCGGATGAAGCCGTTCTTTCCAATGATGCAAGGTCTGGCCGCCGAGGGCTCTACGCTCAAGACCATCATCATCGATGTGTGCGGGCA
>JALOSO010000189.1 GCA_025458385.1 Paracoccaceae bacterium
CTGAACATCCACACCATTTTCCGAAAGCTGGTTCATGATCTTCAGCACGTCCCGCTCATTCCCCGGAATGGTCTTGGACGAGAAAAGGAACAGATCACCTTCCTTCAGCTCAAACCCCAGATACTTGCCCCGCGCCAGTTGCGCCGATGCCGCGCGGCGTTCGCCCTGGCTGCCTGTCACGATCAACATCAGGTTCTGGCGCGGTATCTCCAGCGCCTCTTCCGGGCTGATGGTTTTCGGGAAACCGTTCAGAATGCCCGCTTCCGTGCCCGTCGTGACCATCTTCTTCATCGCCCGGCCCAGCAGGCAAACCGACCGGTCCGCCGCAATCGCTGCTTCGGCAAGCGTTTGCAGCCGCGCGATGTTGCTGGCGAAAGTCGTGGCCACAACCATGCCCTGCCGCCCTTTCACAAGATCGCGGATCGGGTCTTTGAGGGTGGATTCCGACCGCCCCGCATGGGTGGAAAACACGTTCGTACTATCACAGACAAGCGCCTTGACCGGCCCTTCGGCCACCACCGCGCGCAGCGCCGCCTCATTCCAGCCCTCGCCCACCACCGGCGTTGCGTCCAGCTTGAAATCGCCTGTGTGAATGATCCGGCCTGCCGGGCTGTCGATCACCAGCATCGAACATTCCGGAATAGAATGCGAAATCGGCAGGAACTGCACCTTGAACGGGCCTGCCTCTACCACATCGGGCCGCGCCTTCACGATGGTCAGCGCATCCATCGGCAGGCCGTATTCTTCCAGCTTCAACTTGCCTAGTGCGCCGGTAAACCGCCGCGCGTACATCGGTGCCTTCAGCTTGGGCCACAGATGCCCCACAGCACCGATATGGTCTTCGTGCCCATGCGTGATGAAAATGCCGTCGATGCGGCTCTTGCGCGCCTCCAGCCAGCTGATATCCGGCATGATCAGGTCCACACCGGGCGATGTGTCCATATCCGGGAAGGTGACCCCCAGATCGACGACGATCAGCCTTTCCTTGTCCTTTGGCCCATAGCCATAGACGTAACAATTCATCCCGATCTCGCCCGCCCCGCCAAGGGGCAGGTAAATCAGCCGGTTCGTGCTCATGCGTTTTCCATTTCCGTGTTGTACTGATGGATGAGGACAAGGCCATGCATGGTCAGATCATCCTCAACCTTGTGAAAAAGGTCCGTTCCCTGCGCGAATAGGGTCGCAAGGCCCCCTGTTGCGATGACTTTTGCCGGACGCGGGCGTTCCCGGCGCACTTCGCGCACGATGCCTTCGATCAATCCGACATAGCCCCAATACACGCCTGACTGCATGCAGGCCACCGTATTCGTACCAATCACCTGCGCGGGTTTGGTGATATCGACATTGGGCAGGGCGGCGGCGGCCATATGCAGCGCCTCAAGCGACAGGTTCGCGCCGGGGGCAATCACGCCGCCGACGTAGGCGCCATCCGTATCGACCACATCAAAGGTCGTGGCCGTGCCGAAATCCACCACGATCAGATCACCACCATGGCGGGCATGCGCGGCCACGGTATTGACCAGCCGGTCCGGCCCGACGGTTGTGCCCTGATCGACGCGCGGGGGCACAGGCAGGCGGCAATCAGGCTTGCCCACCACGAGCGGGCGGCAATCAAAGTAACGGTTGCACAGGACGCGCAGGTTGAACACCACGCGGGGAACAGTGGAGGAGACGATGGCGGCGGTAATCTTTGCTTCGGTCTTTGTCAGCATCATCAGCGATGACAGCCAGACGAAATATTCATCGGCCGTGCGCCGGTGATCAGTGGCAATGCGCCATGTGGCCAGAAACCGCGTGCCATCCCAGATGGAAAACACGGTATTGGTATTGCCGCAATCGATCGCCAAAAGCATGTTTGTCCCCACTGTCCCCGCAGCCTAAAATTTTCCTGCGAAAAATTTCAGACCCAACCGACGGCGTCCTGAAATTTTTCGCAGGAAAATTTTAGGCTGTGCCATTTCAAAAAAACACATCCGCCGCCGGAATGGCAAGGCGGCCTTCCGCCGTGGTCAGGATCAGCGCGCCATCCTGATCGACCGTCTCATAAGTGCCGTGATGCGTAGCCGTCCCCGTGCGTGCGCGGATCGGCTGGCCAAGGTTCGCCGCATGCGCCAACCAATCGGCGCGGATGCTGGCAAATCCCTGCCCCACCAGTTGCGCCTCGCGCGCGGCAAAGGCCGGGGCGATGGCATCAAGGAACACCTCAGGCGTCACGCCTAGACCCGTCTCCACCAGCAAGGTCACCGGCGGCACGGCACCCGCTTCGATCATGTTGGCGTCAGGGGCGGCAATCAGGTTGACCCCGATCCCGACCACCAGATGTGCTACCCCTGCCCCGGCACTGGTGCTTTCCAGCAGGATGCCCGCGATCTTGCCACCATTGCAAAGGACATCGTTCGGCCATTTCAGGGTGAAGGCTTGCGGCAGCCCCGTCACCGCCACCAAGGCATCCCGTAACGCAAGTGACGCAACAAAGCTGCGCAAGGCCACCTCGGCCACAGGCCCTGCAGGCTGCATCACAAGGGAGGCGTGAAAATTCCCGCGCGGGCTGGCCCAGGCGCGCGCCCTGCGTCCACGCCCAGCCGTCTGCTCCAGCCCCAGCACCCAGGCAGGCCCGGGCGCACGTGCGGCCGCCTCGGCGTTCGTGCTACCCACCACAGGCAGCACCACGCGCTCTACGCCTGTTGGCCAGTTACCTGACAAGCGCCTCGGCCGCCATCGCCGCCACCGGCTCGATGCCAAACAGGTTCACCACGCCGACAAGCATGATGGTCGCCACACCCATCAGCATCACCCATTGCGGCACAGACATGCGCGTGTCGATCCCGTCATTTTCGCGCCCGAAATACATGAAGAACACGATGCGCAGGTAATAGTAGGCGCCAATGACCGAGGCCACAGCCCCCGCCAGCGCAAGCCACGTCATATCCGCATCCACCGCCGCCTGCAGCACACCGAACTTGCCAAAGAAGCCCAGCATCGGCGGCACGCCGGCAAGGCTGAACATCAGGATCAGCACAGCCAGCGCCTTGCCCGGTTCCTTCTTGGCATACTGGTGCAGCGCGTCCAGATCGCTGACCGGCCGGCCATCCCGCTCCATCCCAAGAATGAAGGCAAAGGTGCCGATATTCATCGTCACATAGATCGCCATGTAAATCATCATCGCCTGCACGCCCTGCGCCGTGCCTGCCGCAAGGCCCATCAGCGCAAAGCCCATATGGGCGATCGACGAATAGGCCATCAGCCGTTTGATGTCTTTCTGTCCGATGGCCGCCACAGCCCCAAGGAACATCGAGATGACCGAAAGCACGGCCAGCACCTGCCCCCAGTCACCGGGGATTGCGCCGAAGGCATCATAGATCAGACGGGCAATCAGGCACATCGCCGCCACTTTCGGTGCGGTGGCAAAGAATGCGGTCACAGGCGTGGGAGAGCCTTCATAAACATCGGGCGTCCACATGTGAAAGGGGGCCGCCGAAATCTTGAACGCCAACGCAGACAACAGGAACACAAGGCCGAACAACAGACCAAGCGGCATCTCGCCGGCCTGCACCGTGGAAAGGATACCCGCAAAATCTGTGGTACCGGCATAGCCGTAGACCAGCGATGCGCCGTAAAGCAGCATCCCCGAAGACAGGGCGCCAAGGACGAAATACTTC
The DNA here is from genome assembly GCA_025458385.1 of Paracoccaceae bacterium. Classification (GTDB taxonomy): domain Bacteria; phylum Pseudomonadota; class Alphaproteobacteria; order Rhodobacterales; family Rhodobacteraceae; genus JAAFHS01. The sequence continues at coordinate 3,660 of JALOSO010000189.1, forward strand.
AGGCCGGCCTCTGTCGATTTCGGGCTGTCACGCCGCAAGGCGGCAATCACATACAGCGACAGCGACTGCAATTCCAACCCCATGTAAAGCGACATGAGGTTGCCTGCGCTGACCATCATCATCATGCCAACGGTCGCAAGCGCCACAAGGATCGGGAATTCAAAGCGAAGCAGATCACGCCGGGCCATGTAATCCTGGCTCATCAGCATCACGGCGGCAGCCGAGACCAGAATGACGATCTTGGCAAACCGGCTGAATGGATCATCGATGAACATGCCGCCAAAGGCTTGACGTGCCCCGGCGCCGCCCACGCCGATATAGACAGCCAGCGCCAGCATCAAGGCCGAAGTGGCCATGACGATCAGCGGCGCAGCCTTGTCCTTGGTCGTATAGACGCCGAACATCAGGGCCGCCATTGCATAGATGGCCAGCACGAATTCCGGCAGGACAGTGTTGAAATCAGCGGGCGTCATCGCGGCACCTTCAATTCTGTGCAATTTGCGTGGCATCCGCCACGGGCAAGGCTGCCTGATAGTTGTCAATCAACGCGCCGACGGATGGCCCGATGATATCGGTCACAAGGCTGGGGTAGACCCCCAAAAGCAGCGTCATCACCACCAAGGGGGCCATGATCGCCTTTTCGCGCCGCGTCATATCGGTGATGGTTTTCAAGGCTTCCTTGATCAGATCGCCCATCACAACGCGGCGGTACAGCCACAGCGCATAGGCCGCTGACAGGATCACGCCCGATGTCGCCACAGCCGCCACCCAAGTGTTCACCTGGAAAATCCCCATCAGCGTCAGGAATTCACCCACGAAACCGCTGGTGCCCGGCAGGCCGACGTTTGCCATGGTGAAGAACATGAAGATCAGCGCATAGGCCGGCATCCGGTTCACAAGGCCGCCATAGGCATCAATCTCGCGCGTGTGCATGCGGTCGTAAATCACGCCCACGCACAGGAACAACGCACCCGAGATGAAGCCGTGGCTGATCATCTGAAAGATCGCGCCGTCAATCCCCTGCTGGTTGGCCGCAAAGATGCCCATGGTCACATAGCCCATATGCGCGACCGACGAATAGGCGATCAGTTTTTTCATGTCAGACTGTGCCAGCGCCACAAGACTGGTATAGACAATCGCAATCGCGCTCATCCAGAACACCAAGGGTGCCAGCAGATCAGACGCCACCGGGAACATCGGCAGGCTGAAGCGCAAAAAGCCGTATCCGCCCATCTTCAGCAAAATCGCGGCCAGCACCACCGACCCCGCCGTGGGCGCCTGCACATGGGCATCGGGCAGCCATGTATGCACGGGCCACATCGGCATCTTCACCGCGAATGACGCAAAGAACGCGAGCCACAGCAGCGTCTGCACCCCGCCGATGATATGGAACCCTGCCACGGCAATCGTGTCGGACGCGAAGTTATGCGCCAGCAGCGCCTCGATATCCGTGGTGCCTGCCTGCATATACATCGCGATCATCGCGACCAGCATCAGCACGGACCCAAGGAAAGTATAGAGGAAGAACTTGAAGGCCGCGTAGATGCGTTCCTTGCCGCCCCAGATGCCGATGATCAGGAACATCGGGATCAGGCCTGCCTCGAAGAACAGGTAGAACAGCACAAGGTCCAGCGCGCAGAACACGCCCAGCATCAGCGTTTCCAGCATCAGGAAGGCGATCATGTATTCCTTGACGCGTGTCGTCACCTCCCAGCAGGACAGGATGACGATCGGCATCAGGAACGTGGTCAGCATCACGAACAGGACGGAAATCCCGTCCACGCCCATCTTGTACTGCAGGCCAAAGATCCATTCGCCGGTTTCCACGAACTGGAACTCCGTGTTGGCGGGGTCGAACCGGAACAGGATGAACAGCGACAGAACGAAGGTTGCCGTTGTCGCAAACAGCGCCGCCCATTTGGCATTGCGCTGTGCGGCCAGATCATCGCCGCGCAGGAACAGGCCCAGCACAAGGGCGGCCACGGCCGGGATGAAGGTGATGATCGACAGAAGGTTATCCATCTCAGTTGCCCCCCGTCATGGTCATCCACGTGATCAGGGCACCAATCCCAAGGAACATCGCAAAGGCATAGTGGAAGATGTAGCCAGACTGCGCACGGCCTGCGAGGCGCGTGAAGAACGGGATGATCCCCATGGCGATGCCATTGATCGACCCGTCAATCACCGCACCATCCCCGCGCTTCCAGAAGAAACTGCCAAGCCATTTGGCCGGGCGCACGAAGACCCAATCGTAAAGCTCATCAAAGTACCATTTGTTCAGCAGGAAGTTGTACAGCGGCGCTTGCTGGCGTGCGAGCTTGCCCGGCAGATCAGGCCTGCGGATGTAGAACTGGAAGGCCAGCAGGAAGCCCAGCACCATCGCCACAAAGGGCGACACCTTCACCCATTTCGGCACCAGATGCGCCTCGTGCAGCACGTGGTT
>JALOSO010000015.1 GCA_025458385.1 Paracoccaceae bacterium
GCGCCGTCTTGCGCCAGGCGGTGTCCTGACCTTGATTATCAGTGTGGATCTGCTGCCGATGGTGCTTGGCCTTGTGCCGCAAGCCGTGGTTCTGCCGCTTGCCCCGCGGCTGGGGCGCGCAGCCCCGCGTGTGATCGTTCAGGCGCGCAAGCTGGGGCGCAACCCGTTCCGCCTTTTGCCACCCTTTGTCATCCATGCCGGACCGGCCCATGACGGCGACCGTGAAAGCTATACCCCCGCAGCCGAGGCGGTGCTGCGCGGGGGCGCGGCCGTTTCGGCGTTGTTTCGCTAAATGCGGGGCATTCGGTCGCAGGGGTCTTCAGGAAGTTGGTGACACGACTCATGTTCTGTGGTGTCGTTACAAAATCGACATCAACCACAGGAGGATCAATATGAGCATCACCTCGCATCTGCAGGAGCTGCGGCGCAAGCATGAACACCTCTCGCATATGGTTGAAAGCGAGCAACGCAGCCCCGGATCAGATGCGCTGAAGATCGCAGAGCTGAAAAAGCAGAAAATGAAACTGAAGGAAGAGATCACCCGCCTGCAAAGCTGACGGGTTCAACGGCCTTTGGCCCCGGCGCTGGCGCGGGCCGCCAGCGCTGCACCTGCCGTGATCAGAATGGTGGCGATACCAAGCGCCGGCGTCGCTGTCGCATAGCCTGCGGCGATGAGGGCGAGTGTGGATAACAGCGGGGCGGCATAGGATGCGACGCCTAAAAGCTGAATGTCGCCGCGCTTCATGCCGATATCCCATGTGTAAAAGGCAATGCCCACCGGGCCGATGCCAAGGCCCGCGATGGCCAGCCAGCCCGTTGCGTCTGGCCAGACCGTCGTTTCAAGCGCCAGATGCGCCGGCAGCGACAAGGCCGCAGTTGCAAGGCAGTAGACCACTACCGCCACAGTCGGCACGTCGCCCAGTTTGCGGGATAAGACAGAATAGACGGCCCAGGTGATGGCGCAAAGAAAGGCAAGGGCCATGCCCGGCAAGGTTTCGGCGTCGAACGCGGCCCCACCGCGCAGCACGATCAGGGCCGCCCCGGCAAAGGCGAGGAGCGCGCCGATGATGTGCAGCGGGCCAAGGCGCTCGCCCGGCAGCAGGCCCGACAGCAGCACGATGAACAGGGGCCAAAGATAGGCGATCAGGCCAGCCTCGGCAGCGGGTGCCATGCGCAGGGCGCTGAAATACAGGAAATGATAGCCGAAAAGGCCCGCCGTGCCAAAGGCATAGACGCGCAGGGGAATCGTTCGCAGGCGTGATAGTTCACCCTTCGCGCCCATCCAGATCAGGCCGATGATGCCACCAATCGCAAAGCACAGCACGTTCAACTGGAACGGCGGCACGGGTTCTGACCCCTTGGTCATCAGGGCAAGCAGCGACCACAACAGGATTGCGGTCGCGCCGATCAGGGTGGCTTTGGTGCGGGTCATGCCGCTTTGGTGTGCCAATTGACGGCCGGGCGCAAGCCGGAGTTTTCAAAAACTCCGGACCGGAAAATTCGAATTTTCCGGTCCGATTTCTTCGAAGAAATCGGCTGCCTCACACCACGAACTGTCCGCCATTGGCCGAAATCGTCGACCCCGTGATGAACCCGGCATCATCCGATGCAAGGAAGGTCACAATCCGCGCAATCTCGTCCGGTTCGCCCAGACGCCCCACCGGAATCTGCGGGATGATGCGTTCGTTCAGCACCTTTTCGTCAATCGCCCGCACCATTTCCGTGCCGATATACCCCGGGCAGATCGCATTCACCGTGATGCCTGCCCGTGCGCCTTCCTGTGCCAGCGCCTTGGTGAAGCCGAGATCGCCCGCCTTGGCCGCCGAATAATTCGCCTGCCCCGCCTGCCCCTTTTGCCCGTTGATCGAGGATATGTTGATCACCCGGCCAAACTTGCGGTCGCGCATGCCCGTCCAGACCGGGTGCGTCATGTTGAACAGGCCTGACAGGTTCGTATCCATCACCTCTTTCCACTGGCCCGGCGTCATCTTGTGGAACATCGCATCCCGTGTGATGCCCGCGTTGTTCACCAGCACCTCGACCGGCCCATGCGCCGCCTCGACCTGTGCAATCCCCGCCACGCAGGCCTCATAATCGGCGACGGACCATTTGTAGGTGGGAATACCGGTGCTGGCGGTAAAGGCCGCGGCGGCCTCATCATTGCCTGCGTAATTCGCCGCAACCGTGTAACCCGCCGCCTTCAGCGCCACCGAAATGGCCGCCCCAATGCCGCGAGAGCCGCCCGTAACCAAAGCAACCCGACCCATGATTCCCTCCCCAAGTGTTTGAAACTGTTCAAGCGGTAGCAACCTTGCGAAAAGGGCGCAAGAATATTGCGCCCCTTCCGATTGAATTGAAAGATTTGTGCCTTAACGCTCCAGGCACATGGCCACGCCCATGCCCCCGCCAATACACAGCGTGGCCAAGCCCCGCTTGGCATCCCGGCGGATCATCTCGTGGATCAGCGTGTTCAGGATACGCGCGCCCGATGCCCCGATCGGGTGGCCAATCGCAATCGCCCCGCCGTTCACGTTGACGATGGCGGGATCCCAGCCCATGTCCTTGTTCACCGCACAGGCCTGCGCGGCAAACGCCTCATTCGCCTCGACCAGGTCCAGATCGCCCACCTTCCAGCCCGCCTTTTCCAGCGCCTTGCGGCTGGCATGGATCGGCCCCACACCCATGATCGACGGGTCCAAGCCCGCCGTCGCATAAGACGCAATCCGCACCAGCGGCTTCAGCCCGCGCTTGGCGGCCTCGGCCTCGCTCATCACCATCACGGCTGCCGCGCCATCATTCAGGCCGCTGGCGTTCGCAGCCGTAACCGAGCCGTCCTTCACAAAAGCCGGGCGCAGTTTCTGCATCGAATCCAGCGTCGCGCCATGGCGGATGTATTCATCACTGTCCATCACCACATCGCCTTTGCGCGTCTTGATCGTGAAGGCCACGATCTCATCCTTGAACTTGCCGGCCTTCTGCGCTGCCTCGGCCTTGTTCTGGCTGGCAAGCGCGAATTCATCCTGCATATCGCGGCTGATCTGCCACTGGTTGGCCACGTTCTCGGCCGTCTGTCCCATGTGATAGCCGTTGAAGGCATCCCACAGACCATCCCTGATCATCGAGTCGACAAAGTTCAGATCGCCCATCTTCTGCCCGGCGCGCAGATGCGCGACATGGGTTGAAAGGGACATGCTTTCCTGCCCGCCCGCGACCACGATGCTGCTGTCACCCAGCTGCACATGCTGTGCCGCCAGCGCCACGGCCCGCAGGCCCGAACCGCAGACCTGATTGATCCCCCAGGCCGAAGCCTCTTTCGGCAGGCCTGCGTGGATATGCGCTTGCCGTGCCGGGTTCTGGCCCTGTCCAGCGGTCAGCACCTGCCCAAGAATGGTCTCTGAAACCTCGGCCTTGTCGACGCCGGCACGGGCCACAACGGCCTCGATCACCGCCGCGCCAAGCGCATGCGCCGGCGTATTGGCAAAGGCGCCGTTAAAGCTGCCCACAGCGGTGCGGGCGGCGGAAACGATCACGGTATTGGTCATGGTGCATGCTCCCCCAGGGTGATGGGCCGGATGGCCGTTCACCTAGGGGTATGCGCCTTGCGCAGCAAAGGCAAGAATGCCCGCGTCACGCCCGCCGGCGCGGCTGGTCAAGAAACGCCGGCTTCACCGTTGGCGCGCCAAAGGCAAAGCCTTGCAGGCAGTCCACCCCAAGGGCGCGCAGGCACTCGGCCTCATCCGCGGTTTCGACCATTTCGGCCACGGTCAGCATCTGGAAGTGCTTTCCCACCATGATCAGCGCCTGCACCAATGCGCGGTTGTCGGCATCACCGGCAATACCGCGGGTGAATTGGCCGTCGATCTTCAACATGTCAAAGTTGAAATCGCGCAGGTAGCGGAATGATGTCTGACCGGCGCCAAAGTCATCAATGGCAAAGGCAATGCCTTTGCGGGATAAATCATGCATGAAGCGGATGACCAGTTCGGGAACCATCATCGCGCTGGATTCGGTGATCTCGAGGATCAGGCGTTCACCAACGGTGGGTGAGGCATTCAGCCCCTTTGTCAGGACGCGCATCCAATCCGGATGTCCGATCGAGCGGGCTGACATGTTGACCGACAGGCGCAAATCCGGCGTATCGGCCAGCGCGCGCAACCCGATGGCAAGGGCCGCCGCATCAATCTGCCGGCCGATTTCATGCGCCTCGACCGCCGGCATGAAATCCTTGGCGGGAATGGCCCGCCCGGTGGGATCAAGCACACGCATCAGACCTTCGTGAAAACCGGTCCGGTCCGGGTTGCTGGCCATGACGACCGGTTGAAACGCCAGCGCAAGCCTGCGTTCCTTCAAGGCCATTTTCACCATGTTGATCGTGTCGCTGTCAGCCGCCGAAATCGCGACCGCCAGCGGGCTGGCCTTCTCTGGCCAAGCCCCATTGCCTGTTGCACCCATCACCCAGACCCCGCGCCAAACCACAAGGGCACACTGCGACAAAAGCCGTAAACACCGGATGAAGTTTCGTATTTTGTTCTAATGCCGTACAGTTTGGTGTAAGCCCGGCAAAGGGGCAGCAATCCGGGGGGCAAGGGGCGCATGCAGCGGTGTCCATGGTGCGGCGATGATCCGCTTTATGTGCATTATCATGATACGGACTGGGGGGTGCCCGAACGCGACAGCCGGGCATTGTGGGAAAAGCTGATCCTCGATGGCTTTCAGGCGGGGCTAAGCTGGATCACCATCCTGCGCAAGCGCGAGGCCTTTCGTGCGGCCTTTCAGGGGTTCCGGCCAGAGATCATTGCGGGCTGGGGCGAGGCCGAGGTGACGCGCCTTTTGGGCGATGCTGGTATCGTGCGTCACCGGGGCAAGATCGCAGGCACCATCACTTCGGCCCAGGCCTATCTGCGGATCGCGGAAAAACAGTCGTTCAGCGATTTCATCTGGGCCTATGTCGATGGCCGCCCGATCCAGAACCGCCTGGCAAGCATGGCCGAAGCGCAGACCGCAACGGCAATTTCGACGCAAATGTCGAAAGACCTGAAAAAGGCCGGCTTTGCCTTTTGTGGCCCGACAATCACCTATGCATTCATGCAGGCCTGCGGGTTGGTGAACGATCATCTGGTGACATGTCCAAGGCATGATGTGGTTGCCCGGATGTGACCCCGGCCAGAAAGGCCGGGGCCTGATCTTGTCTTGCGTCCCCTAGGCCCTTGGCGCTGCCGCCCGCCGAAGCCGGTCATTGATTGCACGGCCAAGCCCGGTTTCGGGCACGGGTGCAAAGGCAATGCGCCCACCCGCGCCCGCCAGCACATCGGCGCGGCGCAACATGTCGAACAGGTTTGCGGCAGCCTCGGCCAGATCGCCTGTGGCCGACAGCGTCAAGGTGCCGGTCACCGGGCCAAAGCCCACCAGCACCTCGTGCGCCGCGGCCGTTGTGGCCCCCAGCCGCACAGCCGCGACCGGCGCGTAATGTGATGCCAGTTGCCCCGGTGCCGTGATCGCCTTTTCGTCAAGACCGGTTGCCACGCCCGTGCCAAGAACGGCCTCCAGCACCTCCAGTGGCAGGCCGCCCGGGCGCAGCAGGCGTGGCGGGCTGTCAGGCAACAGGCCAAGAATTGTCGATTCGACGCCGACCATGCAGGCCCCGCCGTCAACCACCCCGGCAATGCGCCCGGCCAGCCCATCCAGCACATGCGCGGCCTGCGTGGGTGACACGCGGCCCGAAGGGTTGGCCGATGGCGCGGCAAGTGGCCCGGCAAAGGCCTGCAACAGGCCCTGCGCCACCGCGTGCGCCGGCACCCGGATTGCCACGCTGCCAAGGCCTGCGGTCACCAGCGGCGAAAGCCCGGCTTCGGCCCGCAGCGGCAAGACCAGCGTCAGCGGGCCAGGCCAGAATGCCTGCGCGACAGCGCGGGCCCTTGCATCAAATCGTGCCAGCCGTTCGGCAGCGTCAAGGTCTGACACGTGCACGATCAGCGGATTGAAACGGGGGCGCCCCTTGGCCGCAAATATCGCTGCCACGGCCGCATCCGACCTTGCATCCCCGCCCAGGCCATAGACCGTCTCGGTTGGAAAGGCGACCAGCCCGCCTTCGCGCAGCAGCGCGGCAGCCTTGGTCAGGCCAGTGGCAGTCGGGGGCAGGACAATGGTCATGATGACGCAGCGTTCGGGTTGAGTATGGAATACCAATCGCTAGCGTCACTACAGCGGGGTAACGCCCTTGCCAAGCAGGGCTGTCTTGGGGATCACATAACATGCCATATCGCGCACCGCTTTCGGATTTTCGGTTGCTTCTTTCGCCTGTGACAGGCTTTCCGGCCCTGGCCAAGACCGCGCTGTTTGCCGAAGCGACACCTGATCTGACCGAGGCGATCCTGACCGAGGCCGCGCGTCTGAGCGAAGCCACGCTGGCGCCGCTACAGCGTGTCGGCGACAAGCACCCGGCGCGGCTGGAAAACGGTGTCGTGCGAACGGCGCCGGGCTTTGCCGAAGGCTATCGGGCCATCGCGGCAGGCGGCTGGGTGGGGATGGCCGCTTCGCCAGAACATGGGGGCATGGGCCTGCCGATTGCAGTGGCCACAGCGGTGAACGAGATGATGGCGGCGGCCTGCCTGTCGCTGCAGCTATGCCCGATGCTGACGCAGGGCCAGATCGAGGCGCTGGAACATCATGCCTCGGCCGAGATCAAGGCGCTGTATCTGCCAAAGCTGATTTCGGGCGAATGGGCGGGCACGATGAACCTGACCGAACCGCAGGCCGGCAGCGATGTGGGCGCCCTGCGGACCCGGGCCGAACCAAGGGGCGATGGCACCTACGCGGTGACCGGGCAAAAGATCTACATCACCTGGGGCGACAATGACTTTACGGCCAATGTTTGCCATCTTGTGCTGGCGCGTCTGCCGGGCGCACCTGCCGGCCCGCGGGGCATCAGCCTGTTCATGGTCCCGCGCAACATCCCCGATGCTGCGGGCGCACCGGGCGCGCACAACGCATTGAAGGTGGTCAGCCTTGAACACAAGCTGGGGATCCACGGCTCTCCGACCGCGGTGATGCAGTATGACGGGGCCACAGGCTGGCTGGTCGGCGAGGTGAACAAGGGCATGGCCGCGATGTTCACCATGATGAACAATGCCCGCCTTGGGGTTGGGGCCCAGGGCGTGGGGTTGGCCGAGGCGGCCCTGCAGCAGGCGGTGGCCTATGCGCGTGATCGTGTGCAGGGTGGCGCCGCCATCATCGCGCACCCCGATGTCCGCCGCATGCTGGCGACCATGCGCGCCGATGTCTTCAGCGCGCGGGCCATTGCACTGGCCTGTGCCGTCGCCATCGACATGGCGCGTGCGACCGAAGCACCGGAATGGCAGGCCCGGGCCGCGTTCCTGACGCCGATTGCCAAGGCCTTTGGGTCGGATGTGGGCTGCGAGGTGGCCCAGATGGGCCTTCAGGTACATGGCGGCATGGGCTTTATCGAAGAAACGGGTGCCGCGCAGTTCGCGCGCGATGTGCGGATCACGTCAATCTATGAAGGCACCAACGGCATTCAGGCCATGGATCTGACCGGCCGCAAGATGATGGATAACGGGGACGCCGCACACCGCCTGATTGCCGAAATCCAGTCCGGCGCGCAGGCGGCACGTGCGCATCATCCTGACCTTGCGCATGATCTGTGGACTGCAGCCGAGGCGCTGCGCGAGGCGACAGAAGACATGACGTCGCTTGCCCTGCAGGATCGCTTTGCCGGTGCCGTGCCCTATCTGCGCGGGTTTGCGCGGGTCCTTGGGGCGCATTACCACCTGGCCGCTGCGATGGCCGATCACAGCCGCTTGCCGTTGGCGCGCATCGCCATTCGCCGTCAACTGCCCGAAGTTACGGGTCTGCTGGCACAGATCAAGCCCGGGGCAGCAGATCTTTCGGCCTTGTCAGACGCTGATCTGGCCGCGTGACACAGGGCCTGCGCCACCCCTTTGCGGCAGCACCTGCAGAAGGTGAGGCGATCGCGGTCGTGCCGGGCATCTGGTGGATGCGCCTGCCCCTGCCGATGGCGCTGGACCATGTGAATGTCTACGCACTTGATGACGGTGATGGTTGGACCATCGTTGACACCGGTTTTTTCAGCAAACGGTCTGTGGCGATCTGGGAAGGTCTGCTGCAGGGGGCCTTGAAGGGGCGTCCGGTGCGGCGGGTGATTGCGACACATCACCACCCTGACCACATTGGCCTTGCAGGCTGGTTTCAGGCCCGCGGGGCCGAACTTTTCACCAGCCGCACGGCCTGGCTTTATGCGCGGATGCTGGTGCTTGATGTGCAAGCGGTGGCCACGGCGGAATCCCTGTCCTTCATGCGGGCGGCGGGCATGCCGGCCGCGCTGCTGGACCGCCGCGCCGCCGAGCGCCCTTTCAATTTCGCCGATGTGGTGGCGCCGATGCCGCTGGGCTTTACGCGGTTGCAGGATGGCGATGTGCTGCAGGCAGGCGGGCGTGACTGGACCGTGCGGGTCGGGCACGGGCATGCCCCGGAACAACTGACACTGTGGTCGGGCGATCTGGTCTTGGGCGCGGATCAGCTGTTGCCGGGAATTTCGGCGAATATCGGGGTTTATCCCACCGAACCCGGGGCGGACCCCCTGACGGAATGGCTGGACAGCTGTGCGCGGTTTCAAGGCGTGGCGGAAGAGCGGCATCTGGTGCTGCCGGGGCATAAACTGCCCTTCACCGGGCTGCCGCTGCGGTTGGTGCAGATGATTGAAAACCACGAATCCGCCTTGACGCGGCTGGTGGAATTTCTGCGCCATCCTGCGACGGCGCATGATTGCATGACCACCCTGTTCAAGCGCGAAATCGGGCCGCAGGAATACAGTCTGGCGATTGTCGAGGCGGTGGCGCATCTGAACTGCCTCTTGCAGCGCGGCCTTGTTTCGCGTGAGGTGGACGCCAAAGGGCGCAACCAGTGGCAGGCAAGATGAAACCGGCAAAACCGAAAGACGCGCCCCCACCGGGCCCTGCCGCCTTGGCCTATGCCCGCCTTGTCCAATACATCCGCAATTTCGAGGCGCAGCTTGATGCGGGGCACGAGGCGGCGATGGGTTTTGCGGGCGGCGAGGCGGGGGTGATCCGCATCGAAGGCGTGGGCTTCATGGACCCGGATATCCTGTCGTTCTATGGCCGGGATGAGGACGGGTTGAAAACGCAGCTGATCCAGCATGTCAGCCAGCTGTCGGTGGTCTTGCGGGCGGTGCCGAAAGCGCAACCCGAAGCTGCACCCCGGCGGATCGGCTTTGCACTGAACGCAGGCTGGCATGGGGGGGAATCGGGGGACGGGTCGGTGTAAAACCCGTTTCCTGAGGCCCGGAACAAGGCGCGCCTGCGCCGCCGGGCCACACCCCATCAGCACCCGCCGGGACAGCGCATTTGCTACGGGTGCCAGCAAAACGGCGGTAGACGCAGGTGCACCATGAAGCGCCTGATCGAAAGGTCGGCGCGCCGATGCGGGGTCGGGTATCCGCCATATCGGTCTGAACAGGTGCATCCGTCAAAAATGAACGCCCCCACCATCCGACGACGAACCCTTGCCGCGTCAACCCACCCCCTTAACAGCGCGGCGTGAATCAGCTATTCCCCCAACAACACTTTCAAAAGGGATGCAGACCGATGGCCGAACACAAGCATGGCAGCATGGACACCAAGGTGCAGGAAAAGACCTTTGACGGCTTCATGCGCATGGTCGCCTGGGGCACTGCAATCTCGATTGGTGTGCTGATCTTCCTTGCCCTGACCAACGCCTGATCTGCCCATGTTGATCCGGTCTGTTGCAGCCCTTGCCTTGGCGTTTGCCATTGCGGGCTGTGCCGAAAAGGCGCCTTACGCCCCTGATGACGTTGTGCAGGCCGCAACCTTCGTCGCCGAAGGCCCACCGTCGGTCACGCTGTTTACCGTCATCAACAACCGCTCGGGCGCGGGCGCGCATTCCGGGCTGATGATCAACGCCAGCCAGCGGGTGATGTTTGACCCGGCGGGCAGCTGGTACCATCCGCGCCTGCCCGAACGGAATGACGTGCATTTCGGCCTGACCGACCGGATGATCGCCTATTACGTCGATTATCACGCGCGCGAAACCTTCCGCGTCGTGCAGCAAACCGTGCCCGTGTCGCCCGAGGTGGCCGAACGTGTGCTCAACAACGCGCTGGCCTATGGTGCCGTGCCGCCGGCGCAATGCACCAATTCGATCAGCCGCGTGCTTTCGGATGTGCCGGGCTTTGAATCGCTGGGCTCGACCTGGTTTCCGAAACAACTGTCCAAGGACTTTGCCTTGTTGCCGGGCGTGACCGAAGTGGTCACCACCGATGCCGATGCGGATGACAACCATGGCGTGCTGTTGCAGCAACAGGCAGAAACCGTGACCGAGTGATGGCCCGCAGGGTCCACACGCAAGGGGCATGACGATGCAGCTTTTCGGGTGCATCCTGGCCGGGGGGCAGGCGCGGCGCATGGGGGGCCATGACAAGGCGCTTTTGCCTTTTGCGGGGGCGCCCCTGATCGCATCGGTCATCGCGCGCTTTGCCCCGCAGGTGGCGGCGCTTGCCATCAGCGCAAACGGTGCGCCGTCGCGTTTTGCAGATTTTGGCCTGCCGGTGCTGCCTGATGATGATGAAAGCCGGGGTCCGCTGTCGGGCGTGCTGGCCGCCTTGCGTTGGGCCGGGGCAAAGGGCGCGACGGCGTTGGTCACCGTGCCGGTCGATTGTCCGTTTCTGCCGGGTGATCTGGCCCCGCGGTTGTTGCTGGCCGGGCCTTTGGCCTATGCAGGCAGTGGCGGGCGGGTGCATCCGGCCTGCGCGGTCTGGCCGGTCAGCCTTGAACCCGTGCTTGCGGCCTTTCTGGCCAGTGGGGCGAAACCGCGCGTCATGGATTTTCTGGCCCGGCAAGGGGCGGCAGAAGCGGTCTTTGCCGATGATGGTGCCTTTGCCAATCTGAACACCCCGGCCGATCTGGCCGCCGCCGAGGCGCGGCGGGCATGAAGGTATACGGCGTCATCGGCTGGAAGAATGCGGGCAAGACCAGCCTGATGGAGCGTCTGGTGGCCGAGATCACGGGGCGGGGCTTCAGCGTTTCAACGGTCAAGCATGTGCACCATGATGTTGACCTTGACCAGCCGGGCAAGGACACGTTCCGTCACCGCTTGGCAGGCGCGCGCGAAGTGGTGCTGGCATCGGCGCACCGCTTTGCAATTCTGCACGAACATCGGGGGCCAGAGCCTGATCTGATGGCGGTTCTGGCACGACTGGCGCCTGTCGATCTGGTGCTGGTCGAAGGATACAAGCGCGATCGCCACGCAAAGGTCGAGGTCTTCCGCGAAGGTGAAGGGCGCAGCCTGATTGCGCCATCCGATGCAACGGTGCGGGCGGTCGCGACGGATACGGTGGTGGATGTGGCCGTGCCCGTGCTTGACCTGAACGATACAGGGGCGGTCGCGGATTTCATCCTGGCCGAGGTGGGGCTTGTTTGACCGGGTGATCGTGGTCGATTGGTCGGGCCGCGCCACGCGCAGCCCGGCGCATGACAGCAAGGATGCGATCTGGGTGGCCGTGGTACAGGGGGCGTCGGGGCAAGCGACACCGACATATCATCGCAGCCGCGCCGCGGCAGAGGTGCATCTGCAGGCCCTGCTGGCCGAAGGCGGGCGGCAACTGCTGGGGTTTGATTTCCCGATGGGCTATCCGCAGGGTTTTGCAAAGGCCCTGACGGGGCAGAACAATACCCGGGCCCTGCACGGCTGGATCGCAAGCCATGTGCGGGACGGTGCCGACAACAGCAACAACCGCTTTGAGGTGGCGGCCGGCATCAACCGCCGTCTTGGGGGGCAAGGGCCATTCTGGGGCTGCCCAAAGCAGGCCCCGCGCGATGGTCTGCCTGCACGGAAGGTGGTTGATTACGCAGCACTGGGTCTGGCCGAAAAGCGCCGGGTCGAGCGGGAAAACCCGCCTGCGAAACCCGTCTGGCAACTGCTTGGCGCGGGGTCTGTCGGCTCTCAGGCGCTTCTTGGGATTCCGGTGGTGCATCGCCTTGCGCAGGCGACGGGCGCGGCCGTCTGGCCGTTCGAGGCCCCGCGCGATCTGACCCTGGCCGAGGTGTACCCCTCACTTCTATCGCGCGCCGTCACCGCCGCTGCCGACCCGATACCTGACCGCGCACAAGTGCGCCTTCTTGCGCTTGCCCTGTGGCAACTGGCCCGCAAGGGCCGCCTCGCCCCGCTGTTCGACACGCCGCCCGACGCGCAGGAAGAAGGCTGGATTCTGGGGGCCGGTCATGCGGCGCTTCTGGAGGAGGCGCTGACATGGACGTGACAATCCATCACGACCTGCCGCAGGGTCTGCGCGAAGAGGCGGCGGTGCTGTATTGGCAGGCCTTTGGCGCGAAACTTGGCCGGGTGATGGGGCCGGATGCGCGCGCACTGCGCCTGCTTGTCCGCATCATCCGCAGGGACCATGCCATCGTTGCCATGGCCGGCGGGCGGCTGGTCGGTCTTGTCGGTTACAAGACGCCACGCGGGGCCTTTGCCAGCGGCAGTTTTTCTGACCTTTGGTCGGTCTATGGCCTTGGGGCGCTGTGGCGGGCGGCCGTGCTGCGGCTGCTGGTGCGTGATGTGGACAATGACCGCTTTCTGCTGGATGGCCTGTGCGTGGCGGCAGGTGCCCGGGGGCAGGGGGTGGGAACGGCCCTGCTTGACGCCGTGATGATCGAGGCGCAAGCCCGCGGTTACCGGCAGGTCCGGCTGGACGTGGTCGACACGAACCCCCGCGCAAGGGCGCTTTATGAACGCCAAGGGTTTAATGCCGTCAAGACCACGGGCATGGGGCCATTGCGGCATCTCTTTGGCTTTGACAGCTCAACCACCATGGTCAGGCAGGTCTGACCGCGCAGATTGCGGTTGGCGCGGCGGCGATCGGCCCACCCATCATGCGGGCCTCTTTGCGCCATTCACACGCGGTGGCGCGTCTTCAGTCGAATGTCCCCGTGACGCGGCCCAGCAGCATAAAGGCACGGGCCGTGCGCGTATCGGCAAGGTCGATCAGGTCTGCATCCGTGGCACTGCTTTCAAACTGGGCAAACGTCTTGTCAAAGGCCCGCAGAAAGTGATGGCCCGCATCACGAAAGATCGGGTCTTCGCGCATGCGCGTCCCCGTCAGCGCAAGGCTGGCCCGGTCGCGGATTCCGCCAAGATCGGCCACGCTGCGTCCGCGTTCGCCCGTTGCAAACCGCCGCCAGACCTGCGGATGCGCCCGGTCCGGCACAAGATCATCCATATAGATGCCCTCTTGCCCCAGCAGTGTCAGCACATCCTGCGCCGCGCGGATCAGCTTGGCCGTCTGCCGGTCGGCCAGCGCATTGCGCAGCGCCCTGAACCCGGCCTTGTCATCGGCATCTTCCGGAAACTGCAGCGCCCGGATGAAATCACTGGTGCTGACCGGCGCCCGCAGCGCCTCGGCCGGCGTGCCAAGCGCCAGGCCCGGCTCGTCATCGGTGCTGGGTTTCGGTGGTGCCAGCGCGGCCTTACGGTCTGCCGATGGCACGGTCAGGGCCGTATCGCGGCGCGAGGTGAAGGTGGCCAGCGCTGCATCCGCCTGCCGCGCGGTGGCGGCAATTTCGTCAATCTTGCGTTCGACCGAAGGTTTCAGCCCCACGGCGCCGCCCTGATTGCCCGCGATATAGGCCTTGCGCATGGCATCAACTGTCGCCTGCAGGCGCGCGGCCTCGGCGCGCAAGGTGCGCACTGACCGCAAGGTCACCACTGATGCCCAGATCAGCGCCAGCGGCAGGAAGACCACCAGCAGGGTCATGACCAGACCCAGCGTTCCGCCCGATGCCACGCCCCCTGCCACCGAGGCCGGCGCGGCGCGAAAGACATAGGCAATCACCGCGACCACCCAGACCACGCAAAGAAGGCCCGCCACGATCTCGGTCACGTCAAAGCGCCGGGGCGCCTCCCCGCGCACCGAAAGGCCAAGGTCGGGGGGGGATTTGTCAGACGGTTCAGCCATACGTCACGATCCCGTCAGAGATAGCGGATGCTCAGCACTTCGTAACTGCGTTGCCCGCCGGGGGTGCGCACCTCGACGCTATCGCCTTCGTCCTTGCCGATCAACGCACGGGCCAGGGGCGACTTGATGTTCAGCTTGCCGTTTTCGATATCGGCTTCCGGCTCGCCCACGATCTGATAGGTCTTTTCGTCGCCGCTATCTTCATCGGCAATCGTCACGGTCGCCCCGAACTTGATCGTTCCCGACAATTTCGTCGGATCGATCACCTCGGCCAAGGACACAATCGCCTCCAGCTCCTTGATGCGCCCTTCGATGAAGCTCTGCTTTTCGCGCGCCGCGTGGTATTCCGCGTTTTCCGACAGATCACCATGCTCGCGTGCCTCGGCAATCGCGCGGATCACCGCCCCGCGTTCAACCGATTTCAGCTGCTTCAGCTCTTCATCCAGTGCGGTGAACCCCGCACGGGTCATTGGGATCTTGTCCATCACGCGCCTTCGCCATCAACAAAAAAGCAGCGCCACGGTCCGGGGCCCGGCCGTGGCTTGCTGCATGCGTCAAAGTGACCGCAGGCGGGCACAAATGCAAGGGGCTTGGCGGGAATTTGCCGCAAGCGTCGCGCGTGGCGTCACAGTTGACGCGGCTAGGCTGTTAGGGCACACCCCAAGACGCAATTTTATTACGCGAAGGGCAAGGGCCATGACGATCACGCGCGAAAAGATGGATTACGATGTGGTCATCGTTGGCGCTGGGCCTGCAGGCCTGTCCGCGGCCATCAAGCTGAAGCAGCTGAATGCTGATCTGACGGTTGTCGTGCTGGAAAAAGGCTCCGAGGTTGGTGCGCATATCCTGTCAGGCGCGGTGCTGGACCCCTGCGGTCTGGATGCCTTGCTGCCGGACTGGCGGACCATGGGCGCGCCGATTGCGACCGAGGTGAAAGAGGACAACTTCTACATCCTTGGCCCCGCGGGCAAGCTGCGTATCCCGAACTGGCCGATGCCCGGTTTCATGTCGAACCATGGCAATTACATTGTCTCCATGGCCAATGTCTGCCGCTGGCTGGCGGGCGTGGCCGAAGGGCTGGGCGTGGAAATCTTTCCGGGCATGTCCTGTTCGGAACTGGTGTTCGACGGTGACCGCGTGGCGGGCGTCGTGGCCGGCGAATTCGGGCGCGACCCTGCGACGGGCGAGCCGGGCCAGGCCTATGAGCCGGGGATGGAACTGCATGGCAAATATGTGTTCCTGAGCGAGGGCGTGCGGGGCAGCCTGTCCAAGCAGGTGATCGCAAAGTACGATCTGGCCAAGGGGGCCGAGCCGCAGAAATACGGCCTTGGCATGAAAGAGATCTGGGAGATTGACCCGGCCAAGCACAGCCTTGGCACCGTCACGCATACGATGGGCTGGCCGCTGGGCAGCAATGCGGGCGGCGGATCGTTCATCTATCATCTTGAAAACAATCAGGTCTATGTGGGTTTCGTGGTGCATCTGAACTATGAAAACCCGCATCTTTTCCCCTACATGGAATTCCAGCGCTTCAAGCATCACCCGATGGTGGCCGACCTGCTGAAAGGCGGCAAACGCGTGGCTTACGGCGCGCGGGCGATTTCCGAAGGCGGCTGGCAATCCCTGCCGAAACTGGTGGCGCCGGGTGTGGCGCTGCTGGGTTGCAGCGCTGGCATGGTCAACGTGCCACGCATCAAAGGCAACCATAACGCCATGCTGTCAGGCATCGCGGCGGCCGAGGCGGCTGCGGGTGCCATCGCCGCGGGGCGCGCGGGTGATGAACTGGCGGCCTATGAAACCGCCGTGCGCACCGGGCCGATTGCAAAAGACCTCAAAAAGGTGCGCAACGTGAAACCCCTGTGGTCGCGTTATGGCCTTGTGGCCAGCCTGATGGGCGGCGGCATCGACATGTGGGCCAACACCGTCGGCCTGACGCTGTTCGGCACGCTGAAACATGGCAAGACGGATGCGGCGGCCACGGGTAAAGCGGCTGATTTCAAGGTGATCGACTATCCAAAGCCGGATGGCGTGCTGTCATTCGACCGGCTGACCAATGTGGCCTATTCGTTCACCAACCATGATGAGGCGCAGCCGGCGCACCTGAAACTGCGCGACGCATCGGTGCCGATCGCGATCAACCTGCCGCAATATGCCGAACCCGCGCAACGCTATTGCCCGGCGGGCGTGTATGAGGTTCTGGGCGAAGGGGCCGCGGCGACCTTCCGCATCAACTTTCAGAACTGCGTGCATTGCAAGACCTGCGATATCAAGGATCCGTCGCAGAACATCATCTGGACCACGCCACAGGGGGCTGGTGGGCCGAATTACCCGAACATGTAGCGCGTGATCGCGCGGCGAACCGGGGTCTGCGGGGCCGCTCATCACTTCCTTTCAGTCGTTCTTCGCTGACCGTTCAAGCGAAGAACGACTGAAAGGAAGTGATGAGCGTGCCGTTCTGAAAACGCGCACCGCAACACCCATCCCCCCAAACATGTGACCGCCACCCCCACCACCCCACATTGCCCTTCCCCCACCCCCGCGCTACGCTTCGCCCAACTTCGGAGAACCCAATGCGCCCTCTTACCGCCCGCCTTCTTGCTTCGGTTGTCCTTGGCATTTGCCTTGCCGCCCCCGTGGTGGCCGAGCAGAACCCAGGTGCCTATCTGGCCGCCCGCTCTGCCGCACTTGACCGCAATTATGCCGAGGCCGCCGTCTGGTTCGGCCTTGCCCTTGAGGATGACCCCGGCAACATCGGCCTGATGGAAGGTGTCGTGCAGTCGCGCATCGGACTGGGTGATTTTGCGGGGGCCGCGCGCACGGCGCAGGCGCTGATTGATGCGGGCGAGGCCGGACAGGGCGCGCCCATTGTCATGCTGGTTGCCCGCGCCGATGCCGGTGACTATGCCGCCATTCTGGCCGATACATCCGGCGCGGGTGTGGGCACGCTTTATGACCAGTTGACCAAGGCCTGGGCCGAGGTGGGCAATGGCCGCATGACCGAGGCGCTTGCCAGTTTTGACGCGCTGGCCGCTGCGCCGGGGCTGGAGGCGTTTGGCCTGTATCACAAGGCACTGGCCCTGGCGAGCGTGGGGGACTACGAGGGGGCCGATGCGATCTTGTCGGGGGCTGCGGCCGGGCCGATCAACCTGATGCGGCGCGGCACGATTGCCCATGTGCAGATCCTCTCGCAGCTTGAACGCAACCCCGATGCGCTTGCCGTGATGGAAGCGGCCTTCGGTACCGCCCCGGACCCCGCCCTTGATGCCTTGCGCGCCCGCCTGCAGGCCGGAGAGCCGGTGCCTTATGACATCACCCGCAACGCCAAGGATGGGCTGGCCGAGGCCCTGTTCACCATTGCGGGCGCCTTGAACGCCGAGGCGGACGATACCTTTACCCTGGTCTATGCCCGCGCTGCGGCGCATCTGCGCCCCGACAATACCGAGGCCGTGCTGCTGGTGGCCGGACTTCTGGAAAACCTGCGCCAGTATGATCTGGCGGCCAGCACCTATGCCGCCGTGCCAGCGGCCGACCCGGCCTTCTTCATTGCCGAAATCGGCCGGGCGGAATCGATGGCGCGTGCCGGCAAGGACGAGGCCGCGCTTGAGGTTCTGCAGGCCCTGTCGCGCAGCCAGCCCGACAACATCGCCGTGCATATGGCGCTGGCCGATGCGCTGCGCCGGTCCGAACGCTGGGCCGACGCCATTGTCAGCTATGACGCGGCGCTTGCCCTGATCGAAACCCCCGACGCCGGCCATTGGCCATTGTATTACAGCCGGGGTGTCAGCCATGAACGGCTGCAGAACTGGGATGCGGCCGAAGCGGATTTTCGACAGGCTCTGGCGCTGAACCCCGATCAGCCGCAGGTGCTGAACTATCTGGGCTACAGTTTCGTGGATCGGGGCGAAAACCTGGACGAGGCGCTGACACTGATCGAGCGCGCCGTGGCGCTTGATCCGGATGCGGGCTATATCATCGACAGCCTTGCCTGGGCCTATTTCCGCATGGGCCGTTTTGAAGATGCGGTTGCACCGATGGAAAAGGCGTCATTGCTGGAACCGGTTGATCCGGTGGTGACCGACCATCTGGGTGATGTCTACTGGGCCGTCGGGCGCACGCGCGAAGCCCAGTTTCAATGGCGGCGGGCCTTGTCCTTCAATCCGACCGAAAAGGACGCGATCCGGATCCGGCGCAAGCTGGAAGTGGGCCTTGACGTCGTGCGCATCGCCGAAGGGGCTGATCCGATCCGCCCGGTGGCGCAGGCCGATGCCCCGGCCCCGCTGCCAGCAACGACCGCCCCTGCCAAGGACGAGAATGAAGGCGGATGACCACGGTATTTGCCCCGGCAAAGATCAATCTTGCACTGCACGTCACGGGCCAAAGGGGGGATGGCTATCACCTTTTGGACAGTCTGGTGGTGTTCGCAGCCATTGGCGACAGGGTCAGCGTCGCCCCGGCTCCTGATCTGACATTGCGGGTGACCGGGCCGCAAGCCCCCATGCTGGCGGCCACCGATGACAATCTGGTGCTGCGGGCCGCCCGCGCCTATGCCGCATTGCATCCCGCGCGCACCTGCGGGGCCGCCATCACTCTGGACAAGGTGCTTCCTGTCGCCTCGGGGATCGGGGGCGGGTCTGCGGATGCTGCTGCCACCTTGCATGCCCTTTCGGCGCTATGGGATCTGCCTTTGCCGCCCGCCCCTGTGGTGCTTGCACTTGGCGCCGACGTGCCGGTTTGCCTGGCAGGTCAGCCGGCGCGGATGACCGGGATCGGCGAAGTTGCAATGCCTTTGCCGACCTTGCCGCAGGTCTGGGTTGTGCTGGTGAACCCCGGGGTGGCGGTGCCGACCCCTGCGGTCTTTGCCGCGCTGACGCAAAAGTCACACCCGGCCATGCCTGCCATGCCGCGCGACTGGCGCGATATCCACGCCTTTGTCACCTTTCTGGCCGCGCAGCGGAATGATCTGGCCCCACCCGCCCGCAGCATTGCCCCGGTGATCGCGACAGTCGAGGCGGCATTGGCCGCCACGCCCGGATGCCTGCTGGCCCGCATGTCAGGGTCTGGGGCCACATGTTTTGGTCTTTATGCCTCGGCAAGCGCGGCCGCGCAGGCGGCCGCCCTGCTGCGCGCGCAAGGGCCGGGCTGGTGGGTGGCCGATGCGCCATTGTGCGCCGCAGGCCCCAATCCCCGGGCCACGATGGCCTGAGCCGCGACCAGCAACACCACGCACCCCGCTGTCTTGCCGTGCTGTCGCCTTACAGCTTACAGCATGCCCGGCACCACAAGATCGGGCGGGCGGTGGCCATCGGCAAAGGTCTTGATGTTGATGATGACCTTTTCACCCATCTCGACCCGCCCTTCCAGCGTGGCACTGCCCATATGCGGCAACAGCACCACATTCGGCAGTTCGCGCAGACGCGGGTTCACGTCGGCCCCATGTTCGAACACGTCAAGCCCCGCCCCCGCCAGTTCCCCGGCCCGCAGGGCGCGCGTCAGCGCATTTTCGTCAATCACCTCGCCGCGCGAGGTGTTCACGATCACGGCGGAAGGTTTCATCAGTTTCAACCGCCGGGCATTCAGCAGGTGAAAGGTTGATGGCGTATGCGGACAGTTGACCGAGATGATGTCCATGCGCGCCACCATCTGATCAAGGCTGTCCCACCATGTCGCCTCAAGTTCGGCCTCGGTCTCGGGGCGTAGACGTTTACGGTTGTGGTAGTGCACCTGCATGCCAAAGGCGCGGGCCCGCCGCGCCACCGCCCCCCCGATCCGCCCCATCCCAAGAATGCCAAGGCGCCGCCCGCCGATCCGCCCACCAAGGCTGGCCATCGGCGACCAGCCCGCCCATTCGCCAGATTGCATCAGTGCAAGACCCTGCGGAATGCGCCGTGTGACGGCAAGGATCAGCGCCATCACCATATCGGCCGTGTCTTCCGTCACCACGCCGGGCGTGTTTGACACAAGGATTCCCCGCTGCCGGGCGGTGGCCACATCGATATGGTCGACCCCCGCCCCGTAATTCGCGATCAGTTTCAGCTGGTCACCGGCCTGCCCCAGCATGGCCGCATCCAGCCTGTCGCCGATTGTCGGCACGATCACATCCGCCGTGCGCATGGCGGCCACCAGTTCATCCCGCGTCATCGGAATGTCCGGGTCACGCAGGCGCAGGTCGAACAATTCGCGCAGGCGTGTCTCAACCGCGTCAGGCAGGCGTCGCGTAACGACAACACTCAGACGTTGTGGTGCCATGGCGTCCTCCCTTGGGCTTTCCTTGCGGGGCAACTGATGGCAAGGTGGCCAAAGCACGGGGGATAGGCAAGCCCCTGAAAGATGTCCGGCTTCACGGGCACGACAGATTGGGCATGGGACGGCAGGGGTTCAGCATGGGTGCGCGGCAGGTTTTCGGGGCGGGCATGGGATTGTGCAGCCTGCTTTTTGCGGCCCTGACCCCGGTTCCGGCATCTGCCCCGGCCCCGGCCCTTGTCCTGTCGCTGTCATTGTCGCTGTCACTGGCCGTTGCGATGCCCCAGTCCGCTGTGGCCGAACAGGGTGATCTGGCCCGGCGCGCGCCACCGGCCCGCCCGGCGGATCTGGTCACGGTAGCGGCCGTCGTTCCGCCGCCCGCGGTCGACCCGGCAACCCCTGCACCGGTGACCCCGTCAGAGCCCCAGGCCGCTGCCGCTGCCGCCACTGCCGCCGCCACCCCGGCTGCCGCCGATGCCGAGGCCCCGCCGCGCGACCCCAATCGGGGGGCTGTGACCAATCTGCCCCTGCCGCGTTTCGTCACGCTGAAAACCAACGAAGGCAACGCGCGCCGTGGCCCGGGGCTGACACATCGCATCGACTGGGTGTTTACGCGTGCGGGCATGCCGCTGCGGGTGACGGCGGAATATGAAAACTGGCGCCGGATCGAGGATCACGAAGGCGTCGGG
>JALOSO010000190.1 GCA_025458385.1 Paracoccaceae bacterium
GTGGGCAGGACAAGTGCTGCAAGCGCCATGTCCGGTGGCAGCAGGCTGGCAAAGGCCGAAATCATGATCATCGGCATGGCAAAGCCGATGGCCCCCTTCACAAAGCCGGCAAAGGCCGTAATTGCCAGAACGGCCATGAACACCGGCCCGGCAAGCCCCCCCATCAGCGCCTCCATCGGTCGTTGCCCCCTGTTCGCTTGCCACCCGCGCCTGCCACGCCTTTCCACCACGCCACGCGCTGGAACAAAAGGGGTTGTCCGCCATGGTCTTGCATGCTGTCATCGCGCCATGCGTCTGCTTCTTGCCCTTGTGATGATGCTGGTTACGGCAGCACCGGCCAGACCAATGGACCCGGTGATCGGGCCCATGATGGCCGACGTGCAGTTCGGCGTCTTTTGCGCTTTGACGCCGACCGGGCGCGCAGCGGCCCCCGGCACGCTTTCTGGCTGGATTCACCAAATCGACGGCCCGTTTGCCTTTGACTGGCCCGGACAGAACCGCGTCCCGGCCCGGATCGGCATTGCCTTTGGCGTGATCGCCACAGCCGCGCCGGATGGCTTTGTTGCAGATGCAGAAATCCGGGTGTTCCGGCCCGGTGCGACAACGCCTGAAACATGGCAATCCAGCTTTGGTGACCAAGAGCCAAGCCTTGCCTTCTTTCGGTTCGACCGGCCAGACGAACTGATCCCCGGGCGTTGGGCGTTTGAGGCCTCGCAAGCCGGGAATCGCCTGTACCGCGTTGAATTCGAGGTGCTGCCACCTGCTGAATCCGCCGGGGTGGCGGCCGCCTGCGGCGCGGTCTCGTGAAATCCGCTGCGACATTTTCCTTCGCGAAAGGGTAATCTTGCGAATTTTTCTTGCTCAGCCATCGGAAGCGGCCTATCTCCTTCGCAGATGCAGAATCCGGAGGCGCAGATGGCACATGACGGGCAACAGATCGGGACAGGGGCGATGATCGCCGACCTTTTTGCGCTGACACGCGCCGCCTTGCCCGAGGTCGAGGCACTGTTTGCTGCCGGGCGTGAAAACCTGCGCGCAATGGTGACCGTGGCCGGCAAGATCACCCCAGCCGCGCTTGAGGAACATCAGTTCGCAGCCCACACGCTGGCGTGGCTTGCAACCTATACGGAAAGTCTGCGGCAGATGCAGGCTTGGGCCGATCGGCTGCAGGCGCAGGGCAAATGCGGCGATATGGAAATGCTGTTGCTGCAGATCGCCTTTGGCGAATATCTGCAGCACATCTTTGGCGGCATCCCGATGTCGCAGACCGAAATGGCCCGGTTGTCGGACCTTGGCCTTGCGGCCACGCCCGGTGCCGCGGCCCAGACGCTGATGGCGCATGGCAACACGCCCGCCGCGCGGACGGCCCTTGTCGCCCAGATGCAGGAAAACCACGGGCGCGCCACCTTTGGCCACAGCGGGCTGGATGACGAGCTTGAGATGATCCGCGATCAGTTCCGGCGCTTTGCCGATGCCGAAGTCGCCCCACATGCCCATGGCTGGCACCTGCGCGACGAATTGATCCCGCTGGAAACCATCGGCCAACTGGCCGAAATGGGTGTGTTTGGCCTGACGATCCCGGCCGAATACGGCGGTCTGGGCATGTCAAAGGCCAGTATGGTTGTGGTGTCAGAAGAGCTGTCGCGCGGCTATATCGGTGTCGGCTCGCTTGGCACCCGCAGCGAGATTGCGGCAGAACTGATCCTGTGTGGCGGGACCGATGCGCAAAAACAGCAGTGGCTGCCCGGCCTTGCGGATGGATCGATCCTGCCAACCGCCGTTTTCACCGAACCCAACACCGGATCAGACCTTGGCAGCTTGCGCACAAAGGCCCGGCGCGACGGGGACGACTGGCGCATCAGCGGGAACAAGACATGGATCACCCATGCCGCGCGCACCCATGTGATGACGGTGCTGGCACGCAGCGTCGAGGGCACAAGCGATTATCGTGGCCTGTCGATGTTCCTGGCAGAAAAGACACCGGGAAGCGATGCGCAACCCTTTGTCGACGCAGGCCTTTCCGGCGGCGAGATTGAGGTTCTGGGCTATCGCGGCATGAAGGAATACACGGTCAACTTTGACGATTTCGCGGTCAAGGGTGAAAACCTGCTGGGCGGAACCGAAGGCCAAGGGTTCAAGCAATTGATGCAGACCTTTGAATCGGCACGCATCCAGACCGCCGCCCGCGCCATCGGCGTGGCGCAGAATGCGCTGGAGTTGGCCCTGCAATACGCACAGGACCGCAAGCAGTTTGGCAAGGCGCTGATCGCCTTTCCGCGCGTGGCGGGCAAGCTGGCGATGATGGCCGTGGAAATCATGGTGGCGCGACAGCTGACCTATTTCAGCGCCTGGCAAAAGGACAATGGCCACCGCTGCGATCTTGAGGCGGGCATGGCCAAACTGCTGGGTGCGCGCGTGGCATGGTCAGCAGCAGACAATGCGCTGCAGGTGCATGGGGGCAACGGCTTTGCGCTGGAATACCAGATCAGCCGGGTGCTGTGCGATGCACGGATCCTGAACATTTTCGAAGGTGCCGCCGAAATTCAGGCGCAGGTGATTGCCCGCCGTCTGCTGGATTAACCGCGCCGCGTCCTCAGGCCCGAAAATCGATCTGGAACAGCGCGCCTTGCGGGCTGGGGTGCAAGGTGATCGTGCCGCGATGCGCAGCCAGCATATTGCGGACGATCGACAGTCCCATGCCCGTGCCCCCTGCGGCCCGGCGTGTGGTAAAGAACGGATCAAACACCTGGCCTGCATTGCCGGCAGAAATACCCGGCCCGTCATCTGCCACGGTCAGCCTTTGGCCCGCGGGCAACGCCGCCGCCGAAATCGCCACCTTGCCCGCCCCCTGTTCAGCCGCATTGCGCAGCAGGTGCGACAATACCACAACCAAACCTTCCCCAGCCATCGGCAAGGCGACATCGCTTCCCGAAAGCTGCAGGTCCAACCCCGGCACCGTCAGCCGCGCGGCAATCACCCCCAACGATGTCTGGCCCAGATAGCGCACCTCGCGCGCCTGTGCGGCATCACGCAACGCCTGCAACTGGGTCTCGATCTGCTGGCGCGCACCGTCGATCTGGGCCAGGATCGCCCGATCCTGCGGGGCCAGCGTACCGTCGCCCAGCAACTCGGCCCCCGCGCGGATCGCGCTGACCGGTGTCTTGATTTCATGCGTGACATGGTCGGTAAAGCTGCGGATCGTGGCCGCGCGGTCGCGCAGGGTATCGGCCATGGCAATCACCGCCCGCGCTGTGCGGTGCAACTCGGCCGTGCCGAAATGCCGGGGCACCGTGGCTGCGGCCCCATCGGCAACCTGGGCGGCAAACTGCTCCAGCGCGGTGATCGGGCGCAGCAGCAGCCGCACCAGAAGCCAGCCCAAGGCCCCCGTCAACACAAGGATCACCCCCGCCAGCAGCAAGGCCGCAGCGCGAAACCCGATGACGGGCCCCAGGTATCGCAGGGCGACCAGCCCGAAGAACGCAAAGCCCAGGGTCGCCAGCAAGGCCCCGCCCAGCACGAACCCGAGGGACGGCCGCCAGCGACGGGTCATGCACAGGGCCCCAGTTTCACACCCACACCGTGCAGCGTCTCGATCGCACCCTTGCAACCCGCGCTTTCCAGCTTGGCCCGCAGGTTGCGCAAGTGGCTGTCAAGCGTGCGGTCCGACACCTGGCTATGTGCGCCCCAGATCGCATCCGTCACGCGGGGTTTGGCATGCATCCGCCCCGGTGCGGCCATCAGCAAAGCCATCAGCTGAAATTCCGTGCCTGTCAGCGCCAGATCGATCCCGTCCACCGCGCACAGATGCCCCACGCGGTCCAGCGTCACCCGCCCATGCCGCAGCACCTGCACCGGCCCGCCATGGCTGCGCTTCAGGATCGCCTTGATCCGCGCCACCAGCTCGCGCGGGCTGAAGGGTTTGGTCACATAGTCATCCGCCCCCATCTCCAGCCCCAGAATGCGGTCAATCTCATCATCCTGCGCGGTCAGGAACAGGATCGGCACCTGTGATGTCGCCCGGATGCGCCGGCACACCTCGAACCCGTCCATCTCTGGCATGCCCACATCCAGCACGATCAGATCAGGCGCTTCCCGCGCCGCATGGGTCAGCGCCCGCTGACCGTCGCTGGCGGTGATGGCCGTAAACCCCGCGCGCTCTACGGCAAGGGACACCAGCTCGCGCAAGCGCGGATCATCATCGGCAATCAGGATTTTCAAGGGACACACTCCATCGGGCAAACCTAACGCCCGATCATTGCCCTGTCACCCGCCAGACGCGCGCGCAAGGATCGTGCAGGATTTGTGCAGAAGGTGGTGGAGCAGAGGGGGATCGAACCCCTGGCCTTATCATTGCGAACGATACGCTCTCCCAACTGAGCTACTGCCCCGCTTGCACATAATGTCGCGTCGCCATGCGCCGCGGTCAAGCCCCCAGCAGGCCGAATATGCCGCCATAGACCCCAGCCCCCGCCAGCGTTGCCAGCACCACAGACCTGCGCCAGACAAACACCGCCACCACGGCCAGCGTGCCCACCACCAGTGGCACGGGCAAACCCGCCTGCTGGACCAAAGGCAGGACTGATGCCGTGAACAGCGTTGCAATCGCTGCAGGGCCTGTGCTGGCCAGAAACCGTGCAAGCATCCCGCCCTCTGGCAGATCCCTGCGCGCCATGCGCGTGGGCAACACACGGAACGCATAAGTTGCCACGCCCACTGCCAGTGCCATCAGGAACAACTCCAACCTCATCGCTGCAGCACCCCCGCCACCGCCCCCGCAACCATGCCCGCCAGAATCCCCATTGTTGCGCTGGCCATCAGACTGACGCCCACGGTCACCACCACAGCCACCACAATCACCGGCACTTGTACGCGGCTCAGAATCGACAGCAGCAGCGCCAGAAACAACGCAGGCAGCATGAACCCAAGGGCTGCATCCAGCACCGGCCAGCCCTCCAGCGCAGCACCTCCCGCCATCGCCCCCAGACCCGTGCCAACCACCCAGGATGCATAGGCCCCCGCCCCCAGCCCCCACATGAAGCGTTCGGAAAACGCCCCGCCGCGCGCGATATGCCCAAGGGCCGCGCCAAACACCTCATCCGTCAGCCCGAAACCCCAGCCCCAGACCGTGCGCATATCCCGCGCCCCCGCCGCCTTCAGCAAAGCCGGGCCATACAGCACATGCCGCAGGTTCATGGCAATCAGCGTGATGGCCGACACCACCAAGGACGCCCCCGATGTGACCAAGGCCAGCGCCAGAAACTGCGCCGCCCCCGCATAGATCACCACCGACAGCATCACCGCCTCGGCCTCGGACAACCCCGCCCGCGTTGCCGCCACCCCAAAGGAAAACGCAATCGGCAGATAGCCAAGCGCGATCGGCAAGGCCGCCAAAAGCCCGCGCAGACCGTCCCCCTGCCCTTTCAATGTCGCCAAAATATCCTCGCCGAAGGCATCCGCGGCCAACCACAGGTGCCTCCGGCGGGGATATTTGAACAACGTTGAAACTGCAAACTATTCGGCTGCTTGCGCATAAGCCTCCAGCGGCGGGCAGGTGCAGATCAGGTTGCGGTCGCCGAACACGTTGTCCACACGCCCCACGGGCGGCCAGTACTTGTCCACCCGGAAGGCCCCCGGCGGAAAGCACCCCGCCTCGCGGCTATAGGCGCGGTCCCAATCGGCCACGAGATCATTCACCGTATGCGGCGCGTGCCGCAGGGGCGAGGCTTCGGCCGTGATCTCGCCCTTTTCCACCGCGCGGATTTCATCGCGGATCGCCAGCAGCGCCGTGATGAAGCGGTCGATCTCGGCTTTTGTCTCGCTTTCCGTCGGCTCCACCATCAGCGTGCCCGTCACGGGCCAGCTCATCGTGGGCGCGTGAAAACCGTTGTCGATCAGGCGTTTGGCGATGTCGTCCACTGTCACCCCCACCTCGGCAAAGGGCCGCGTGTCCAGAATGCACTCATGCGCCACGCGCCCCCGGTTGCCCATGAACAGGATCGGGTAATGCCCCGCCACACGCGCCGCGATGTAATTCGCATTCAGGATCGCCACGCGCGTCCATCATCAGGCAATAGGCCCATGAGATCAGCAGGATGGAGGCCGACCCATAAGGCGTTGCACTCACCGGACCTTCAGCTCCGCCCGTCTCCGGATGCCCCGGCAGATACGTCGCAAGATGCGCCTTCACCCCAATCGGCCCCATGCCCGGCCCGCCCCCGCCATGCGGAATGGCAAAGGTCTTGTGCAGGTTCAGGTGGCTGACATCGCTGCCAATCTCGCCCGGTTTCACCAGCCCGACCAGAGCGTTCATGTTCGCCCCGTCAAGGTAAACCTGCCCGCCATGATCATGCGTGATCTGGCAAATCTCGCGCACGGTTTCCTCAAACACGCCATGTGTGGACGGGTAGGTGATCATGCAGGCCGCAAGGTTGCCGCCAGCCGCCACCGCCTTGGCGCGGAAATCATCAAGGTCCACATCGCCGTTGGGGGCCGATTTCACCACCACCACTTCCATCCCCGCCATCTGCGCGGATGCCGGGTTGGTGCCATGCGC
>JALOSO010000191.1 GCA_025458385.1 Paracoccaceae bacterium
GAGAACCAACCTGCGGACCTTTTCCGGGTGCCATGCCGCAAGGGTTGCGGCAGTGACCGAGCCCATCGAATGGCCGATGACATCGGCGCTGGGCAACCCCAGCGCATCCATTGCCAGCGCCACGTCATGGGCCAGACTGTCGGGGCCGTAGCAGCAGGCAGGGGCCGCAGTGCCGCCGTGGCCGCGCAGATCCAGCATGATGAGCCTGCGGTTGGCCAGGTGCGGGGCCAGCAGAGACCAACTGCGCGAGTTGTCGGTATATCCATGCAGCAAGAGCGTCGGGGGACCTGCCGGATTGCCGGCCTCGACATAGGTCATTGTCAGCCCCTCGGCCGTGGTCAGGCTTTGGCGCGCATCGGACCAGGTGTCCTGGCTGGGCAACTCGGCCAAGGCGGCGAAGGGGAAAAGGCAAAGGGCAAGCGTAGTGAGGCGGATCATGGGCGGCTCCTTCCCGTGGAGCTCCCAGCCTAGAGCGAGGGCGTCAATGCCACAACGCAGAAAGGCGCGGGGTCCTTGCGGGTCCCGCGCCTTGTGATCCTTGCGACGGATCAGCGGGCGACAACGACGCGCATCGCACATCTGCTGCGCGATGAGTTTCCGGATACGCAGATTCTGGCGCGGGCCTATGACCGGGCGCATGCGATTGAGCTGGTGAAATTGGGCGTGGATCATCAGCTGCGCGAAACGTTCGAGTCAGCGCTAGCACTGTCGCGCGAGGCTTTGGTGATGCTGGATGTGCCGGACGATGAGGCGGACGAGACGATTGACGGGGTGCGCAAGCGCGACCGCGAGCGGTTTGCGCTGCAGGTGTCGGGCGATATCTATGCGGGCTCAAGCCTGCTGATCGGCAATGCCAAGGATCAGGCCAGCGGGCGCTAACCCGCTGTCTGGCTGTGAAAAAAGGCCTCTGGTCCGTCGACCTCCCTTAGATTGGGGCCGCTGATCTGCCAGAACCGGGTGCCGACGGCCCGCACAAAGCTGCGGTCATGGCTGACAAGTAGGCACGTGGCATCATGGGCCAGAAGTTCGGATTCAAGCGCCTGCTGCCCTTCGATATCAAGGTGGTTGGTGGGTTCGTCCAGCAGATAGAAATTCGGGTTGGACAGACGCAGGACAAGCATCGCAAGGCGCGCCCGTTGGCCGCCGGACAAGGCCGCGATGGGGCGCATCTGCCAATCGGAATTGATCCCGGCAGTGGCCAGAAGGTTGCGCGTTTCGGCATCGGCGGGGCCCAGGCCCGTGATCACGGCAAAGGGTGTGGCATCGGGGGGCAAGTGCGACAGGCTTTGGTCGGAATGGCCCAAGGCAAGGGTGGTGGCCGCGCGGATGGGGCCATCCTGCCCGCGGATGGCAGCCAGAACGGCGGCAACAAGGCAGGATTTTCCGGTGCCGTTGGACCCCAGGATCACGATACGATCACCGCGTTCGACCCATTTCTGCCCAGTGTTGAACAGGATCCGGCCCCCCGGTGCGCTGATCGGTGCGTTGTTCAGGGTGACAAGCGCCTTGGCATGCGTGCCTGCATTGGTCAGGCGGATGGCGCCAGCGCTGCCTTCGCGGTGGGCGGGGCGGGCGGCGGCGGCAAGCCTGTCCGCGCGGTCGATCAGCTGTTTGGTCTTGACGACCAGCAGGTCTGATCCGGAATTGATACCGATGTTTTTCAGCTTGGCTGCCTGTCTGCGCAACTGTTCGGCCTTGTTCAGGTCATTTTCGAACCGGCGGGCATCGGCGGCGTCGGCCTCATCCAGTGCGGCCTTTGCGCGGCTATAGGGCAAGGCAAAGACACGGCTGGCCTTGGCGCGCAGGAACAGCGTGCGCCGGGTGGTCACATCCAGAAAGGCGCGGTCATGGCTGGTCAGGATGACGCCGGTGCCACGCGGCAAGGCGGCAAGCCAGCGTTGCACCTGGCCGATGCGTGCCAGATCAAGATGGTTTGTCGGTTCATCCAGCAGATAGACATCAGGTTCCAGAATGGCCGCACGCGCAAGCAGGGCGGTGCGCTGCCAGCCACCGGACAATGTGCCAAGTGGTTGATGGCGCAAGGCTGCAGGAACGGCCAGATCATCCAGCACGATATCCGCGCGCCAGTCTTCGCCAGTATCACGGGGCAGGGCGGCCAGGACAGCCACGCGCAAGGGCAAGGGCAGAAGGGCCGGCGGAGGGTCTTGATCGACCAATGCCATGGTCAAGCCCCGGGCACGGGTCACCTCGCCTGCGGTCGGGTCTTGCAGGCCGGCAAGGCAGCGCAAAAGGGTGGACTTGCCGCGGCCGTTGGCGGCGACAAGGCCTATGCGGTCACCGCTGGCAAGCGAGAAGGTCAGGTCGCTGAAAAGCGGATTGCCAAGCGAAAGGGTCAGGGATTTGACGGCAAGAAGGGTCATGTGATCTGTCCGGGTTCAACGCGATAGGGCGCAGGATGCGCCGGGGCATCGGGCAGACCGGACGATTGTGCCGACGGTCAGCCCTGCGGGGCACGCAGGGCAAAGACAGGGCCAGGGCGAAGATCACTTGGCAGTTGGTGTTTCATGGCACGGAGCGTCGCAAAGGCGCAGGTCAATGTCAACGGGGCTGGCTGGTGCGCCGGCGGTAATCTGAAAATTTTAGTACTAAAATTTTCAGCCGGTCCCGCCGTCAGCCGCGTTGCAGTTTCACGGGCTCTGATCGCCCAAGACGCAGGAAATGCGCCATGAAGGGCGTGGTTACGTCTTCTGTCCGGGTCGCAGCATAGACGCGTTTGGTGATCGTGCCGGGGCCAAGCGGGCGGGTCACATAATCCGCATGGGTCTTGATATCGCGCAGCACCCAGTCGGGCAGCACGGCCACGCCCCGGTCAGCAGCCACCAGCATCAGGATCACCGCCGTCAGTTCCACCGCGCGCGTGGCGCGGGGTTCAACGCGGGCAGGCGTCAGCACCTCGGAGAACACATCAAGGCGGTCGCGGCTGACGGGATAGGTGATCAGCATCTGGTCGCGAAAATCATCTGCCGAAATGTAGGGCTTTTGTGCAAGCGGGTTCTGGGCGGCGGCCACGAAAACGGGATGGTAATCGAACAGCGGGTTGAAGGTGACGCCATCCATCTTCACCGGGTCAGACGAGATGACCAGATCCACCTCCTCGCGGTTCAGCGCGGACAGCGCCTCAAACGCAAGGCCCGCGCGGATGTCCACATCTATATCGGGCCAGGAATGGCGGAACTGCTCCAGCACCGGGAACAGCCATTCAAAGCAGGCGTGGCATTCCATCGCAATGTGCAGCCGCCCGACCTTGCCCGCCCGCAGCGCGCGGAATTCATCGGCCAGCGCGTCCACCTCGGGCAGAATGCGTTCGGCAAGCCGCAGCATCCGCAGGCCCGCCGCCGACAGGCGCATGGGTTTGGAGCGACGGACAAAAAGCTCCACGCCGGCTTGGTCTTCGAGGCCGGCAACCTGATGGGACAGGGCGCTTTGCGTCATGTTGAGGATTTCGGCAGCCCGGGCAAGGCCGCCGGCCTGATGAATGGCGCGGATCGTGCGAAGGTGGCGGAATTCGATGTGCATGATGCGGAGAATTCATGTTGATGTTGAGGATTATGAATTTGATGCACCATAGCGAATGTGGGACAACGGGGCAAGAAAAAGGAGAGCAGCATGGCGCCGCGTATCAGCTTTGAATTCTTCCCGCCCCAGACGCTGGATGCGTCGTTCCGTCTGTGGGAAACCGTACAGATGCTGGCACCGTTGAAGCCGTCCTTTGCCAGCGTGACCTATGGCGCGGGCGGAACCACGCGCAAGCTGACGCATGACGCCGTGACGACCATTGGCCGCAACTATGGGCTGAATGTGGCCGCGCACCTGACCTGTGTCGATGCCACGCGCGCGGAAACGCTGGAGATTGCCGCTGCCTATGCCGAGGCGGGTGTGACAGAAATCGTGGCACTGCGCGGCGATGCGCCACAGGGCGCTGACCGCTTTACGCCGCATGCCGATGGGTTTGCGTCATCGGTGGAACTGGTGGCGGCATTGGCAGAGACGGGCAAATTCAAGATCCGCGTGGGGGCCTACCCCGAGCCGCACCCCGACAGCGCCGATACGCTGGCCGATGTGCGCTGGCTGAAGCGCAAGGTGGATGCGGGAGCCACCAGTGCCATCACGCAGTTCTTCTTTGAGGCGGACACGTTCTTCCGCTTCCGCGACCTGTGCGTGAAGGAAGGCATCACCGCGCCGATCATTCCGGGCATCCTGCCGATCCAAAGCTGGGCCGGGGCCAAGAAATTCGCGGCGCGCTGCGGCACGAAAGTGCCCGCGCGGCTGGATGAGGCGTTCACGATGGCGGCGCGTGACGGGCGCGAGGACTTGCTGGCGCTCACGCAATGCACGACGCTGTGCACACGGCTGATCGAGGGCGGGGTGGAAGACCTGCACTTCTACACGCTGAACCGCCCGCACCTGACGCGCGACGTGTGCCACGCACTGGGCATCACGCAGGATGCGGCGCTGGAAAAGGTGGCGTAATTCAGCGGGGGTGGTGGGTAAACGCGGTAAGTCTGAGTGGCTGAGAATGGCTTCGTCGAATGTCAGCCGAATGGGAGGAACCCGTCATTCCGGTTCGGTCAGGTCTGGCCTAAATGGCAAGTCTGCTTTTTCCCGTTCAGACATCGCCCTGATGTCCGGATGCGACAGCGGATCTCGTCGCCACTGTGCTTGCGCATTACAGTAAAGCTCGTCAGGGCACTTCAACCGCGCAAAAGGCCTAACGGCAAAGATGTTGAACCGTCTCATGCCCTGACTATGCTACGAAGGCCGTTTCGGCGGCATCGACTTTCCCATGAGCGTGGTTTAGAAAGTCTAAATGCAAAACCTCAATGCAATCCCCCTTTCGGCGCTTAGGGCAGTGGAGGCCATTGCGCGCACTGGCACGCTTGTGCGTGCGGCGGCAGAACTGGGTGTCACCGCAGGAGCCCTTAGCCAGCGTCTGACAAAGGCCGAAGCCGTGTTGGGCCAGCCGCTTTTCATCCGCAGCGCTTCTGGGCTTAAACCGACCGACTCCTGCGCTGCGGTTGCGCAACAACTTACAAAGGCAATCTCCGATCTTTCGATAGTGGTTTCAAAGCTCCGGCAAACTGATGATGCCGTCCTTTCGGTTTCAGTCACTCCGATTTTCGCAAGCCGCTGGCTTATATGGAGAATTCGAAAGTTCAACGAATTGAACCCAGCAATCAGAGTTCGGATAGAGCCGACTGTAGAAGTTGTGGATCTGAACCGGTCGGAAATGGACGTGGGCATTCGTTTCAGCAGCAATCCCGACATGGGCATCGGCGCCACCAAGTTGCTGGACCAAAGGGTCTTTCCGGTCTGCTCACACGAGATCGCGCAGCATATCAAAACGCCCCGTGACCTTCTTAACCACCCGATCATTCGTGAAAATGAAAGGCTCAATGGATGGGATGTCTGGCTCTCGGAGCATGATCTGTCCGTAACTTCGCTGAAGCCCGGACCAACTTATGGAGATGCATCGCTGTGTTTAGATGCAGCGATGACGGGCCAGGGCATCTTCATGGCATGGGAAACATTGGCCTGTGATGCCTTGGAGCGAGGTCAGCTTGCTGCACCCATTCGTCAGCGATCGATGACAGGGGCAACATACTGGTTCGCGACAAGCAAGTTTTCGGCCCAGAAGCCCAGCGTTCGGAAATTCAGAAACTGGCTAGAGGCGGAACTGGAATGCTCAGTCAGAAATTGGCGAAAGACCGGAGCTTGATTTTTTGCAAAGGGTTTATAGCGCGTCTGCAGACAAGCGCGCCCGATCACCGGCCTGCCTACTTGCCCCGGTTGCGCGATCGGGTAGTGTTGCCCCAAACGCGGGGAACGCCATGGCAAAGCCTATTTACATTCTGAACGGACCGAACCTGAACCTGCTGGGGAGCCGCCAGCCCGAGGTGTATGGGCGCGATACGCTGGAGGATGTGGCCGAGGCGTGCGGGGCCTTGGCGGATGATCTGGGGCATACGGTGAAATGTCTGCAGTCGAACCACGAAGGCGCATTGGTGGACTGGATCCATGAGGCGCGGAGCAAGGC
>JALOSO010000192.1 GCA_025458385.1 Paracoccaceae bacterium
GTGCCATCGCCAAGTGGCAGCGATGCCTCCAGCACCATCAGACCCTGCGCCAAAGGCGCGCGATCGCCTTCGGGCAGCATCAGATCGGACAGGGCAAGCCAGTCGTTCATCGCTCAGGCCGCTCTTGCCGATGCGGCGAACAGCAACTGCGCCTCAAAGGCGCGCAGGGTGCGCCGCGCCGCCGGGCTGTAGCCCTCTCCGGTTCTTGGGTCCAGCTCGGGAAAGAGCGAGAGGATTTCCTCCAGCACGGCCTGTTCAAACATTTGGGTCGATTGCGGACCGGGCAGAAAGCTCTCGGTCGCAAGCCCTTCGGAGGACACGATCTGATGACGATCAAACAGAAGGTGCACATAATCCACCGTCCCGCCTTCGATCACGCGAACGGAACGGCCATTCACCAGATCCTTGGCCGATACCAGAACCTCGGCCTCGCCGAACAGCAACTCGGCCAGACTGTCGCGCACCAGAACTCGGTGCTGGGGCGACACCAGAAGGCGCCGGTGGTTGCCAAACGTGCCCGCCGCAATCTCGATCGGCGCCAGGGCGCCCGCCGCAGGCACGCGGCGATGGCCGATCCAGCGCAGGGGCTGGGGACCGTCGTCCTTTGTCATCACCAGATCGCCGGGGCGCAGCGTTTCCACCAACTGCTCGCCCTCTTGGGTCAGGATCAGCGTTCCGGCGACGAAACAGGGGATGGTTGTGACCTTGACGATGCCGGTATCGACATGGCCGCCCGCGCTTGACGCAACCGTATAGGTGAAATTGACCTGTTCGACATCGCCGTTGCCGATCACCGTGATCGTCCCATCGGCATTCAGCCGGATCTGCTGCCCGGACGGCAGGGTGACAACCTGCCCGGCGACCACATTGACGCCGTTGATCTGGGTGATGCGCAGCGTGCCGCTGGCGGTGTAAATGTCATTGCCCAGCACGTTGAGCGTTTTTTCCCCGGTCGCGAACATCGTGTCCACATCGTCCTGCGCGACAAGGACCGTCTGCACACTGTCGCCCACGATGATGAGGTTGGAGTCGTATTGCGAATCCCCGGCATCGGCGATGCCGATCCTGATCGTGTTCACCCGGCCCGCGTTGACCGGGATGGTCAAGGTGAGGGTGACCGTGAACCCGTCCATCTCGGTGTTGAAGGCATCCCCTGTGTTGTCCTGAAACAGGTTGGGCTGCGTGATCGGGTTGATGTTGTTGATCGACGATGTCCCATTGCCCACCGAGATCGGCACATAGGTCCCGTTGATCCAGACCCCCATGACATCGTTGAAGTTCGAGTTCACATATTCGGGGTATTCTTCCGAACTGAACACAAAGCGCATGGTCATCACATTGCCCGACGGGACGAAATCCACATCGATCCACACCGCGTCATAAGTCGTCGTTCCGGCGACGGCGTTGAACTGCGCGTTGTTGTTGATGCCGGACGTGTCGGTGGATGTGCTTGCGCTGCGGTTCGGATCGCCGCTGGACTGGGTGAAGTCGCGCACGTTGCCGGTGGACAGGATCACCCCCGAGGAGGTGGGCACGACCCCCTGGGCCAGATTGCCGTTGGTGAAGGTGGCCGAGCTGTCGCGCGGGCCTGTATAGCTTGCGCCCACAACCGTGACGCCGCTGCCCATCATCGCATTCGCCATGGTCAAGGCGGATGCGTTCACGTTGTAATTCAGTTCTGCGCCCGTTGCCATGTCTGCCCCTTTGGCCAAAGGCGGGCAAGACCATGGGCCGGGCAAGGCCCGGTCCGTGACTTGATGGGTTGGGTGCGTTGACCCTGCTCTGTCCCGCCTCAGGACGTATCGTTTTACCAATCGTTACCAGAGTTTGGCCTCAAGTCATCCTTAATTTGGACATAATGGCGCGACAGTGGCCCATCCGCCGCCACGCCTGTGTCGGTGGCGCAACAACAGGCCCAAGGTTGCGGCGGGGCGGGCAAGTCGTTACTTCTGCGGCGTCCAAAGCGGAGTGATCCCATGCAAAGCCCTGTCGATCCTGTTGCCCTGACTGCCGCCCTTGTGCGCTGCCCGTCTGTCACGCCGGTCGAAGGCGGGGCGCTGGCACTGCTGGAAACGGTTCTGAGCGAGGCTGGCTTTGCCTGCACGCGTGTGGACCGCAACGGGGTGCCCAATCTTTTCGCGCGCTGGGGGCAGCGTGGCGCTCATCGCAGTTTTGGCTTCAACGGTCATACCGATGTGGTCCCCGTGGGCAATCCTGCCGATTGGACGCAAGATCCGTTCGGCGCTGCGATCGTGGATGGCTGGATGTATGGCCGCGGCACGACCGACATGAAATCGGGCGTGGCGGCCTTTGCCGCGGCGGCGGTGGATTTCGTCCGCGCCACCCCGCCGGACGGCGCGGTGATCCTTGCCATCACGGGGGACGAGGAGGGCGCTTCGATCGATGGCACCCTGGCCCTGCTGGACTGGATGGCCCGCGAAGGCGAAAGCATGACCCACTGCCTTGTCGGAGAGCCGACCTGCCCGAATGTGTTGGGCGATATGATGAAGATCGGCCGGCGTGGAAGCATGACCGCCCATATCACCGCAACTGGGGTGCAGGGGCATTCGGCCTATCCGCACCGCGCCCGAAATCCGATGAGCGCGCTTGTCCGTCTGTTGTCGCGGCTGGAGGAAAAGCCGCTGGATCAGGGCAGCGCCCATTTTGACGCCTCGACCCTGGCGATCACCACCATCGACTGCGGCAATCCGGCCAATAACGTGATTCCGGCGCGCGGCAACGCCACGGTGAACATCCGCTTCAACGATCTGCATTCCGGCCACAGCCTGACCGAATGGCTGCAAGGCCATGCAAGCACCGTCGAGGCCGAGACGGGGGTCAAGATCGATCTGCGTGTGCAGGTTTCGGGCGAAAGTTTCCTGACCCCGCCGGGCGCCTTTTCGGCCCTGATCGCGCGGGCGGTAGAGGCCGAAACCGGGCGCGTGCCGGAACTGTCCACCTCGGGTGGCACGTCGGATGCGCGCTTTGTCAAATCCCATTGTCCGGTGGTGGAATTCGGCCTTGTCGGAAAGACGATGCATCAGGTGGACGAGAGGGTGGAGGTGGAGCAGATCCGGCACCTGAAGTCGATCTACAGCCGCATCCTGAGGGAGTATTTCGCATGATCCATATCGCGCCCACCAAGGATATCGCGACCTGCCGGAGGCTGCGCCGCACGGTTTTTATCGAAGAACAGGGCGTGTCCGAAGCGGATGAGCTTGACGACAAGGACGATGCCGCGATCCATCTTCTGGCCACCCGGGATGGTGAGCCGGTGGGCTCGGCCCGGCTTATCCTGATGGGCGACACCGGCAAGATCGGCCGGGTCTGCGTTCTGCCCGTCGCCCGCGGCTTTGGGCTTGGCGCGGCCCTGATGCGCGCGGCACTGGACCAGTTGCGTCAGCAACCGGGAATCACACGCGCCAAACTGGGGGCCCAGACCCATGCCTTGGGGTTTTATGAACGGCTCGGCTTTAGCGCCGAAGGCCCGGTCTATGACGATGCGGGCATTCCGCACCGCGATATGGTGATGACGCTGTAGCCCAAACCGCGCAAAGATCAGGACGTGTAAAACCTGCAACGCGGGCGGGCTTTGACCCGCCCAAGACGCGCGGTCGCACAGGTCTGGCCGATCAGGCGGCAACCCTGTCGCTGGCGACAAGGTCGCGCACCATGGGGATCACGGTTTCGCCATAAAGCCGGATACATTCCATAAGATCGCCATGGGGTTGCGGACCCGTCGAGTATTTCATGTCAAAGCGCTGAATCTTCAGTGTCTTTATGGTTTTCGCGATCTTGCGTGCCACGGTTTCAGGGCTGCCGACGTAAAGCGAGCCATGCTGGACCTCTGCCAGATAGCGGTCCTTCGTCACCGGCGGCCAGCCGCGTTCCCGCCCGATGCGGCCGAACATATCGCGGTAATGCGGCCACAGGCCTTCTTGCGCCGCCTCGTCAGTGGCCGCGATAAACCCCGGTGAGTGAACGCCGATCGGACGCGCCTTGGCATCCATCGACGCCACCGCACGGTGATACAGATCGACATAGGGCACAAAGCGCGCAGGGTCGCCCCCGATGATGGCAAGCATCAGTTGCAGATCTTGCCGAACGACCCGCACCACCGACTCCGGGCTGCCACCAACGCCGACCCATGTGGTCAACCCTTTGGGCCCAAGCGGGGGATAAACCACCTGATTTTTCAGCGGCGCACGGGTCTGGCCCTGCCACGTCACCTTCTTTTCACGCACAAGCCGGGCGAACAGATCCAGCTTTTCTTCGAACAACTGGTCGTAATCTGCCATGTCATAGCCGAAAAGCGCATAGCTTTCGCTAAAGGAGCCGCGCCCCAGAATGGCCTCTGCCCGACCATTGGACAGCGCGTTCAACGTCGAGAACCGTTGAAAAGCCCGGACCGGATCATCCGAGGACAACACGGTTACGGCCGTGCCAAGGTGGATGCGGCGGGTGCGGCCTGCGATGGTGGCCAGCACGATTTCTGGCGCGGAAATCGCAAAATCATCGCGGTGATGTTCACCCAGACCGATGAAATCCACACCCACCTCGTCGGCCAGAACCGCTTGATCGACCACATCGCGCAAGACCTGATCCATCGGCAAAAGCTGCCCGTCCGGTCCACGGCTGACATCGCCGAATGTGTCCAGTCCCAAGGAAATCTCGCCCATGCCGGCCTCCTGTGCTTTGGGCAAACATAGGCGATCTGCCTCTGTGCGCAAAGACGCAGTCTTGCACGGCCCCTGTGCGGCTTTACGAGATGTCGCGCAGTTCCAACTGCCCGCCGGGGCCTTGGCGCACCTCGAACCGGGGCAGACGGCGCACCAGATCAGAGAGCTTGGCCGCGCCATAGGTGCGCGTGTCGAAATCGGGGTTCGCCTGGGTGATGAACTGCCCCAAGGGTCCCAGCGTATACCATTCGCCATCCGGGTCGATCGCGCGCATCGCCGCCACGATCAGCGGGATGGCCTTGGAGGGGGCTTCCTTTGTGCCGGGTTTGGCTGGCTGGCTGCCCTCTGCCGTTTCGCTGCGCGCAGTCGCACGCGGCGGCTCCTCCGACACGGCACTGAGGTTCTCGACATAGATGAAGCGCTTGCATGCCATCCGAAAGGCTTCCGGGGTTTTCTTTTCGCCGATGCCATAGACATCCAGCCCCTGTTCGCGGATCCGCGCCGCAAGCCGGGTGAAATCACTGTCCGAAGACACAAGGACAAAGCCGTCGAACAGGCCCGAATGCAGAAAATCCATCGCAGCGATCACAAGGCCAATGTCGCTGGCATTCTTGCCCTTGGTGTTGGAAAACTGCTGATCCGCCACCAATCCCAAGGCCGCGACCTTCTTGGCCCAGCCGGCAAGGCGCTGCGCCGACCAATCGCCATAGATCCGCCGGACCGAGGCTTCGCCAAGGGCGGCGATTTCTTCGAAAATCGCTTCGGCATAGTTTGCCGGAACATTGTCTGCATCTATCAGGACGCAAAGGCGGGGGGTGCGGGTTTCGGCCATCTGATCCTCCATCCCCGCGCTTGTCGCATCTTGCGCGGGTCAAGGGAAGGCCGAAGCGGGACCGGGGCCAATCAAGACGGGCGAACAAAGACGGGGCGCGCAAGGCCAGCCCAGCCTTGCCAAACCCTCAGGCGGTCAGCGGCACGGCCCGCGCCGAAAGCGCGCGAAGTGCATCGTCTGGGGCAATGCCCAGCAAAAGGCCGCGCGCGCCCGCATTGATCCACACCTTTTGCGCCGTGCAAGGTGCCGCATCGATCGCGGTGGGCACCTGCTTTTTCTGACCAAACGGGCTGATGCCGCCCACGCGGTAGCCGGTCAACCGTTCCGCCTTGGCGGGTTGCATCATCTCGGCCGTCTTGCCGCCAAAAGCTGCGGCAACCCGCTTCATGGAAAGCTGCTTGTCCGCCGGGATCACGCAGCAAGCGGGTTTGCCGTCCACCCCGACCATCAGGGTCTTGAGCATCAGCGCCGGATCAAGCCCCAGCGCCCGCGCCGCGGCAAGGCCGATCGCCTCCGCCGCCGGGTCATAGGCATAGGGAT
>JALOSO010000193.1 GCA_025458385.1 Paracoccaceae bacterium
CCGGGCTTTTCCGGGGCTGACCTGATGAACCTTGTCAACGAGGCGGCGCTGATGGCGGCGCGCGTGGGGCGGCGGTTCGTGACGATGGTCGATTTCGAAAACGCCAAGGACAAGGTGATGATGGGCGCGGAACGGCGTTCGATGGTGCTGACGGCCGAGCAAAAGGAAAAGACGGCGTACCATGAGGCAGGCCACGCGATTGTGGGCATCAACCTGCCGAAGTGCGACCCGGTCTACAAGGCGACGATCATCCCACGGGGTGGCGCGCTTGGCATGGTGGTGTCCTTGCCGGAAATGGACCGTCTGAACATGCACAAGGACGAAGCCAAGCAGAAGATCGCGATGACGATGGCGGGCAAAGCGGCGGAAATCATCAAGTATGGCGAAGAGGGCGTATCCTCTGGCCCGGCGGGCGACATTCAGCAGGCCAGCGCCTTGGCGCGGGCCATGGTGATGCGGTGGGGCATGTCGGACGAGGTCGGCAATATCGATTACGCCGAGGCGCATGAGGGCTATTCGGGTGGCACGGCTGGGTTCAGCGTGTCGGCAGATACGAAAAACCTGATCGAAGCCGAGGTGAAGAAGCTGATCGATGAAGGCTACGAAACCGCGCGCGCGATCCTGATCGACAAGTCGGAACAGTTCGAGCGCATGGCAAGGGGATTGCTGGAATACGAAACCCTGACGGGCGAAGAGATCCAGAAAGTGGTGCGTGGCGAGGCGTTGGGCGGTGATGACGACGCAACGCCGCCCTCTTCGGGTGGTGGTGTCACCTCGATCGCGGCAATTCCGAAAACGCGTGGCAAGGCGCCCAAACCCGGCCCGGAACCCGAACCAGTGGTCTGAGGGACGGGCGGGATCAGCAATTTTGCTGGAATGGCCCCGCATTGCGGGGCCTTTTCATTTTCTGCCCGGATTTGCATGGTGGGGGCGGGCCGGCCCGTCACCGCACAAGGGCCGCAGCGAGAAGGGCAGGGGCGATGATCAACGCATATGGGTCAGCGGCGGGGCGTCTGGTGCTGGCAGAACCGGGGGGCGATCTGGCCGCAGCCGTGTGGATCGACCTGCATGATCCTGCGTCGGGCGAAGAGCAGACAGTCGAGGCGGCCGTTGGCATCGATATTCCCACGCGCGAAGACATGCAGGAAATCGAGGTTTCAGCCCGCATTTATGACGAAGATGGGGCGCTGTTCCTGACGGCGCAGGTCATTGCGGCACCCGCCGCGGGCGACCCGGAAATCGCCCCTGTGACCTTTGTGCTGGCCAAAGGGCGGCTGGTCACGGTGCGCTATCATGCGCCGGGTTCGTTCACGGTGTTCCGTGACCGGGCCACGCGCCAGTCGATGGGCTGCGCCAATGGCCCTACCACCCTGATGGCGCTGCTGGAAACGCTGGTCGAACGGCTGGCGGATCTGCTGGAGGGCGAGAACCGCACGCTTGATCTGTTGTCCAAGGCGATCTTTGCGGCACACCGGCCCAGTGGCAAGGCGTCGACACTGGCGGCCATCCTGCAGCGGATCGGCCGGGCAGAGGACATGAACAGCAAGATCACCGAAAGCCTTTCAACCATCCAGCGGATGCTGGGCTTTCTGGCGGCCCCGGCAGGGGTGGCAGCCGATGTGTTGAAGGGGATTGACCGCGCAAGGCTGAAGGTGCTGCTGCGCGATGTGCGGGCCCTGTCTGAAACGGCCGAGGTGCAAAGCCGCAAGATCCTGTTTCAGCTGGATGCAACGCTGGGCGTCATCAACATCCGGCAGTCGGA
The DNA here is from genome assembly GCA_025458385.1 of Paracoccaceae bacterium. Classification (GTDB taxonomy): domain Bacteria; phylum Pseudomonadota; class Alphaproteobacteria; order Rhodobacterales; family Rhodobacteraceae; genus JAAFHS01. Next base: position 1,763 of record JALOSO010000193.1, read on the forward strand.
TATCATCAAGATATTCTCGGTTGTGGCCTTTGTCTTTCTGCCGCCAACCCTGATCGCGTCGGTCTATGGCATGAACTTTGTCCATATACCGGAACTGGGCTGGGTCTGGGGCTATCCGATGGCCCTGGGCCTGATGCTGGTGTCGGCGATCATTCCCTGGGCGATCTTCAGGGCGAAGAAGTGGCTATAGCTGACTGGGACCAGCCGCGCTATGCAGCCTATCGTGATGTGCGGCTGCGCCCGGCCCTTGATCTGTTGGCCCGGGTGCCCGCTGATTTGCCGCCGGGCGACGTGGTCGACCTCGGCTGTGGCGATGGCGCCGTTGCTGCGGCATTGGCGGCGCAGTTTGCCGGGCGCAGGATCACAGGGGTTGATGCCGCGACCACGATGCTGGCACAGGCCCGGCTTGCGGGCGTTTATGATCAGTTGCTGCAGGCCGATATTGCCGCCTGGCAGGCGGTTGCGCCGCCAGCCCTGATTTTTTCCAACGCAGCGCTGCACTGGTTGTCGGACCATGACACGGTGCTGCCACGGCTGGCCCGCATGCTCGCGCCCGGTGGGTTGCTGGCCGTGCAGATGCCGGCGCAGTTCCTGGCACCTTCACATGCGCTGTTGCGGCAGATCGCGGAAGGCATGTTTCCCGACCGGTTCGATTTTGCTGGCTATGCCGCCCCGGTGCATGCCCTTGAAGCCTATCATGCCATGCTGTCGCCTTTCGGTGCGGTTGCAGGTTGGGAAACCACTTACCTGCAAACGCAGCCGGCCGTGGCGCAGGGCCACCCGGTGTGCGCCTTTACCCAAAGCACGGCGATGCGCCCGTTTCTGGACAAGCTGCGTGCTTCTGAGGCCGCGCGCTTTACCGCCGCCTATGACGTGGCCTTGCATGACCATTACCCGCTCCTCTCGGATGGCGGCGCGCTGTTCCCCTTTCGCCGCCTGTTCTTTACCCTGAAGGTCTGATCCCCATGCCCGCCATGCAGCCCACCACCTTTCAAGCAGAAGTCATCTGGCTGGGCGTGCAGCGCCGCCCGGTGGCAAAGCTGGAAATCTTTGGCGAACCGGTCAGCGAAATGCCGCTGACATTCGCCGGTTTCGCGCCCGAGGTGCATGCAGGTGAGACGCGCCCGTCGTGCAGCCGGGTGTTGGCGCTGCACCCGCGCGGTACACCCATCCGCAATGTGCGGCAGTTGTGTGTGGTTTCAGAAGAGGAACTGGCAGAGGTGGCCAAAACCCTTGGCATGGACAGGATTGACCCTGCATGGGTCGGGGCAAGCGTGGTGCTGCGGGGCATCCCGGATTTCACCCATGTGCCACCAAGTAGCCGCTTGCAGGGGCCGGATGGCGTGACCCTTGTGGTGGATATGGAAAACCTGCCTTGTCAGGAACCCGCGGTGACCATGGCCAAGGCGACCGATGGGCAGGGCAAGGCGTTCAAATCGGCAGCCAAAGGCAAGCGCGGGGTGACGGCTTGGGTTGAGCGGGAAGGCGCGCTGCACATTGGTGACAGGTTGGCCCTGCATATCCCGGCCCAGCGGGCCTGGGCGCCGCGCTAAGGTTCCCGCAAGGCCCGCTGGTTTCGCATCGGAAACGCGGCAGGGCGGTTTTCGACGGATTCGCGTCGCAATCCCCCATGGCGGAATGCCGCAGGGTGGCTATCACGACGGAAACATCCCACGGAGTGCGCCATGGCCGTCAAGACCGATATCGAAATCGCCCGCGAAGCGACCAAAAAGCCGATCATGGAGATTGGCGCAAAGCTGGGCATCCCGGCGGAGCATCTGTTGCCCTACGGCCATGACAAGGCCAAGATCGGGCAGGATTTCATCAAGGGGCTGGCGGGCAAGAAGGTTGGCAAGCTGATCCTTGTGACGGCGATCAACCCCACGCCGGCGGGTGAGGGCAAGACGACGACGACGGTGGGCTTGGGTGACGGGCTGAACCGCATCGGCAAAAAGGCGGTGGTCTGCATCCGTGAAGCCAGCCTTGGCCCGAATTTCGGAATGAAGGGTGGGGCGGCAGGTGGCGGCTATGCGCAAGTGGTGCCGATGGAGGAGATGAACCTGCATTTCACAGGCGATTTCCACGCGATCACCTCGGCGCATAACCTGCTGTCGGCGATGATTGATAACCACATCTATTGGGGCAACAGCCTTGATATCGACGAACGCCGCATCGTCTGGCGCCGCGTGATGGACATGAACGACCGCGCGCTGCGTGATATGGTGGTGTCCTTGGGTGGCGTGTCGAACGGCTTTCCGCGCCAGACGGGCTTTGACATCACGGTAGCGTCGGAAGTGATGGCGATCCTCTGCCTGTCGAATGATCTGGAAGATCTGCAAAAGCGTCTTGGCGATATCGTAGTGGCGTACACGCGTGAGAAAAAGCCGGTCTATTGCCGCGATATCAAGGCGGACGGGGCGATGACGGTGCTGCTGAAAGACGCGATGCAGCCGAACCTTGTGCAGACCTTGGAAAACAACCCGGCCTTCGTGCATGGCGGGCCTTTTGCGAACATCGCGCATGGCTGCAATTCGGTGATTGCCACCAAGACGGCGCTGAAGCTGGGCGATTATGTGGTGACGGAAGCGGGCTTTGGGGCCGATCTGGGCGCGGAGAAATTCTTTGACATCAAGTGCCGCAAGGCGGGGTTGAAGCCCTCTGCCGCCGTGATCGTAGCCACAGTACGCGCGATGAAGATGAACGGCGGGGTGGCGAAAGCCGACCTTGGCGCGGAGAACGTGGAGGCGGTCAAGAAAGGCTGCCCGAATCTTGGGCGGCATATCGGCAACGTCAAAGGCTTTGGCGTGCCGGTGGTGGTGGCGATCAACCATTTCTACAGCGACACGGATGCCGAGATTGCGGCGGTCAAGGCCTATGTGGCGGAACAGGGGGCTGAGGCCATTCTCTGCAAGCATTGGGCGCATGGGTCGGCGGGGATTGAGGAGCTGGCGCATAAGGTGGTTGCCTTGGCAGAAGGCCCGTCAAACTTTGCGCCGCTGTATCCGGATGACATGGGGCTGTTCGCCAAGCTGGAGACGATTGCCAAGCGGATTTACCACGCGGATGAGGTGATTGCGGACAAGTCGATCCGCGATCAACTGAAGACGTGGGAGGCGGCGGGCTATGGCCATCTGCCGATCTGCGTGGCGAAAACGCAGTATTCCTTCACCACGGACCCCACGGTGCGCGGTGCACCCACGGGGCATTCGGTGCCGGTGCGTGAAGTGCGCCTGTCGGCGGGGGCGGGGTTCATCGTGGCGATCTGCGGTGAGATCATGACGATGCCGGGCCTGCCAAAGGTGCCAAGCGCGGAAGTCATCCGGCTGAATGATCAGGGCCATGTCGAGGGGCTGTTCTAAGGGCGCATGTTCGCCTATCTGGTGGCGATGACCAGACCGGAGGCGCGCATGAAAACCCCGCAGGACTGCACCACGATGGCCGATATCCGGGCCGAGATTGACCGCTTGGACGAAGACCTTGTGCGGCTGTTTGCGCTGCGCGCGGGGTATATCGACCGGGCGGCGGTGATCAAGGCGGCGGAGGATTTGCCCGCGCGGATCGGTAGCAGGGTAGAAGAGGTGGTGGGCAATGTGCGCCGCCATGCAGAGGTGTACGGGCTGCCGCCCGAGCTGGTGGAAAAGCTGTGGCGGCGGCTGATCGACTGGTCGATTGCGCGCGAGGAAAGCAAGCTGGGACCGGATAGTTTGCGGAAGGGATGAGGGGTTGGCAGCGCATCACGGCAGGCCAGGGGGAAGGCTTCTAGAGTTACTGCTGGTGTTGGTGCTGGTGGCGCTGTCTTTAGGCCTTTTGGGTGGGTTCGGCACCCTAGTCAGCTATGAATTTGGCTTGTGGGGAAATGGCCGCGCCAGTCAAGGTGCGGATAGCTTGGTCCGCGCTTTCGTGTTCGCAGGTCTAGTCTGCGCTGCTGCTGTGCTTTCCTACCTTTGGGCATCACTGCTCAAATACTACCGCTACGACCCGGACACACTGCCTCCATTGCCGAACAACAATACGACAACACCCGGTGACGGGCGCGAAAACAACGAGGGATGAAATGACGGCGGTGGTGATTGACGGCAAGGCCTTTGCGGCCAAGGTGCGGGGGCAGGTGGCCGAACATGTAGCGCGGCTGCGGGATGAGAACGGCATTCAGCCGGGTCTGGCGGTGGTGCTGGTGGGCGAAGACCCGGCGTCGCAGGTCTATGTGAAGAACAAGCATGCCAGCACGATTGAGGTCGGGATGGCATCTTTCGAACATCGGCT
>JALOSO010000194.1 GCA_025458385.1 Paracoccaceae bacterium
TGCTGGCGGCGTGGCGGGCGGCGGGGGCGGAAATCCTGCCCTTTTCCCCGCTGGCGGATCAGGCACCGGATGCCACGGCGGATTGTTGCTGGCTGCCGGGGGGATATCCGGAACTGCATGCCGGAGCACTGGCGGCGGCAACGCGGTTTCAGGCGGGCCTGCAACGGTTCGCCGACAGCCAACCCGTACATGGCGAATGCGGGGGCTATATGGCGATGGGCCAAGCCTTGATCGACAAGGATGGCGTAGCGCACCCGATGGCGGGGTTATTGGGCCTTGTCACGTCCTATGCCGCGCGCAAGATGCATCTGGGGTATCGGCAGGCGCAGCTGCAGACCGCGATTCCGGGTGTTGCGGCGGGCTTGTGTCACAACCTGATGCCCCGCTGGCCGTGGTGACGGATGCGACAGGCGCTGCCGTGCCTGAAACCGGATCATACCGGCTGCAGCCGGGCGGCGGGCGGTCAACGGGCACCTATTTCCACATGATCGCGGGGGCATGATGACGGGCTTTGTGCATTTCGTGTCTGCGGGACCGGGTGATGCAGACCTGCTGACCGTGCGGGCGGTCAAATGTCTGCAGGCGGCGGATGCCGTGCTGTTCGATGACCTTTCGGCCGGGCCAATTCTGGCACTGGTCAGGCCGGGGACTGATCTGGTCGGTGTGGGCAAGCGGGCTGGCCGGGCGTCGCCCCGACAAGATCATGTCAGCAAGCTGCTGGTCGACTATGCGCTGACAGGCGCACGGGTGGTGCGGCTGAAATCGGGCGATGCCGGCATTTTCGGACGGCTGGAGGAGGAGATCACGGCGCTGACAGCGGCGGGTGTGGCCTTTGACATCGTTCCCGGCGTTACCTCGGCCGCCGCCGCCGCCGCCGCTGCCGGAATTCCGCTGACCCGCCGCCTGCAGGCGCAGCGGTTGCAGTTCATTACGGCGGCCGATGTGACGGGGCAGTTGCCGCCGGGGCTGAACCTGCCCGCTTTGGCCGATCCGCAGGCGACGACGGTGGTCTTCATGGGCAAACGAACGTTCCCGGCACTGGTGCAGGCGCTGCTGGCGCATGGCCTGTCACCTGCGACGCCTGCGATGCTGGCGGAAAGTGTCAGCCAGCCGGAGCAGACCTTGTGGCGCGGCACGATCATGTCGCTTTCTGCGATGTTAGAGACGGAAAGGGGGCCTTTGCCGGGGCTGATCATCTATGGCCCGCTGGCTGGCGGGGGTGGGGTGGGATGAACATCACGCTGTGCCAAAGCTGCCCGCTGGGGCAATCGGCGTTTCGGGGGCAACTGGAACAGGCGCTGATTGCGGCAGGTCTGCAGGCGCAGGTCACGGGGGTTGATTGCATGTCGGGCTGCGCGCGCCCGTCGACGATTGCCTTTCGCAGCGCGGGCAAGACGGCCTATCTGTTCGGTGATCTTGCTGCGGATGACCTGCCGGGCCTTGTGGCCTTTGCGCGTCTTTATGCGCAGACCACGGATGGCAATTTCGCCGATGCGCGGGTGCTGGGCGGTTTGCGCGCCAAGGCCATTGCCCGTATTCCGGGTGACAGTGCTGCGAATGGTCGGTGACAAGGGATGATCCGGCGCAATTGCGCTTGACCCGCACCTGTCCCTGGGCGCAGATGGGGGGGTATGGTGTCCGGCATGGCGCAAAGCGTCCGGACTGAAACGGGAATGGGGAAGGGCGGACCGATCACGGCGCCCAAAGCCCCAACCGCCCCCGCGACTGTATGCGGCGAGCGGCCTTTCATCCGCCACTGGGGCCTGAACAGGCTTTGGGAAGGCGAAAGGCCGCAGCGACCCGCAAGTCAGGAGACCGGCCATGCGCGAAGATGGAAACCCGCCGTCGGGTGTGACGGTAAGGAGCGAATGATGACGACAACGACCAACACGACGATCCGCGCGTCGGAAAAGACAACGGCCCTGCTGTCTGTGCTGTTCATGGCGGTGCTGGGCGGCGCGATCCTGTTTGCGGCAGGCCATGCGCAATCGGCCACGCTGCATGACGCGGCGCATGATATCCGCCACGCGACCGGCTTTCCCTGCCACTGACGCGATGATCCGAAACATGCTGGCCAGCGCGGTGTTCGCTGGCGTTGCGGCAGGGCTGCTGGCGGCTGTGCTGCATTTCGCTTTCGTACAGCCGTATATCCTGCTGGGCGAGGAATATGAGTCAGGCGCCGCCGTGCACTTTGCCGGAGTTGCCGGCGGGGCAGCTGGCGATGCGCATGATCCCAGTCAAGCGCATGGTGACGGCCATGCCCATGAACACGCAGCGGGCGAAGGTGCCGATGCCCCAGCCGACGCGCATGATCATGCCGGGCATGACCATGGTGCAGGGGGTGATCCGATCACACGCAATGCGCTGACCGTGCTGTTTGCGGGATTGGTTTATCTGGCCTATGCGCTGATTCTGGTGGCGGGGTTTGGCCTGGCGCGGGTGTTCGGGCATGTGATCGGCCTGCGCGAAGGGGTGCTTTGGGGCATTGCGGGATTTGCGGCGTTTCAGCTGGCCCCGGCGATGGGTCTGACCCCGGCCTTGCCGGGCACGATGGCGGCTGATCTGGCTGACCGACAGGTCTGGTGGTGGGCGACGGTGGCGGCCACGGCAGGCGGCCTTGGGCTGATTGCCTATGGGCGGGGTCTTGGCGCAGCAGCGCTTGGCGTTGTGATGCTGGCCTTGCCGCATGTCATCGGCGCGCCCTTGCCCGAAGGATATGCCGGCGTGGCCCCGCCCGAGGTTGCCGCCGCGTTTTCGGCGCGGGTGCTGGGGGTGGCGCTGGTGGTCTGGGCTGTACTGGGTGGGATTGCAGGCTATGTCTGGGCGCGCGAAACAGCCGGGCGCGCCTGACGGGGGCGCGTGACGGATTGGCAGGAAAGGCCCCGTGACGATGACTTTGCTTACCTTGATTGGCATCGGCACAGGGAACCCTGACCATTTGACGGCGCAGGCGGTGCAGGCAATCAATGCGGCTGACCTGATCCTGATCCCGCAAAAAGGTGCGGGAAAGGCCGATCTTGCGGATCTGCGCCGGTTGATCCTGTCGCGGGTGCTGACACGGGCTGTGCCGGTGGCGGGGTTTGATCTGCCAGAGCGCGCGGCGCAACAGGATTATCTGGGCGCGGTCAACGACTGGCATGATGCGATTGCGGCGATCTGGGCGCAGACGATTGCGGCGCATTTGCCGGGGGGCAGCGGGCGCGTGGCGCTGCTGGTCTGGGGCGACCCGTCGCTTTATGACAGCACGTTGCGGATTGCGGCGCGGCTGGCGGGGGTTTCGGTTTCGGTCGTGCCGGGGATCACCAGTCTGCAGGTGCTGACGGCGGCACATGCGATACCGCTGAATACGCTGGCAGCACCCGTGACGATCACGACGGGGCGGCAACTGCGCGCGCAGGGCTGGCCTGCGGGGGCGGTGTCCGTTGCGGTGATGCTGGACAGTGGCGGGGCCTTTTCCACGCTTGACCCGGCCGGTCTGCGGATCTGGTGGGGGGCCTATGTCGGCATGGCGCAGCAGGTGCTGATGGCAGGGCCGCTGGCGGAAACGGGGCCGCAGATCATTGCGCGGCGGGCGCAACTGCGGGCGGAACACGGCTGGATCATGGATATCTACCTGTTGCGGCGGGGTGATGATGTTTGACTCACTGCTGGCCGGTTTTGGTCTGCCACCGCAGACGCCTGTGCGTTTGCTGAACCGGTCTGAGAATGAAACCTATCTGGCCGGTGATGCGCTGATCCTGCGGGTGCATCGGCAGGGGTATCATACGACGGCGGAAATCGCTGCGGAACTGGCCTGGCTGGGGGCGCTGCAAGGGGTGCCGGGCTTGCGCTGTGTCAGGCCACTGGCAGATGGCGCGGGCCGGATGCTGCATCGTGTCGACGGGCGGGACGTGGTTGCCTTTGCGCCGATCCGGAACGCGCGCGAGGTCAGCGCGGGCGATGATCTGGCGCATTGGTTTGCCGAACTGGGGGCGATCAGTGCCCGGCTGCATGCGCATGCGCGGGGCTGGCAGCGCCCGGCGGGCTTTGTCCGCAAGCGGTGGGATTGCAGGACGATCCTTGGTCCGGCGCCGCATTGGGGCCGCTGGCAGGATGCGCCGGGCCTGACGCCCGAGGGGCAGGCCGTACTGGCGCGTCTGGTCGAAGATTTGCAGGCAAGGCTGGGGGGCTACGGGGATGGGCCGGGCGTCTTCGGGCTGATCCATGCCGATTTGCGCCTGACCAACCTGATGCTGGATGAGCAGGGTCTGTGGGCGATTGATTTCGATGACTGCGGCTTTGGCTGGTGGATGTATGATCTTGCGGCTGCGTTGTCCTTCATCGAAACCGACCCGCGCCTGCCTGCGTTGATTGCCGCCTGGGTGCAGGGCCATGGCGGCACAACGGCGGCAGACCGGGCAATCATCCCCAGTCTGATCATGCTGCGGCGGGTGCTGCTGACGGCGTGGCTTGGCAGCCGGGCCGACAGCGATACGGCGGCCGACATCGGGGCGGCGGCGTATGCGGCGCAGACCGTGCAACTGGCAGACCGCTATCTGACGCGGGGCCCGGCGCAGATGTGGGGGCAGATTTAGCGCCATGCCCGCCATGGTCAGGCCAATGGCGCCTAGACGGGTGGTGCGGGGGCCCTGCGGCTGCGCTGCACGGCATAGATGCCGGCCATGACGATGGCCACCCCGGCAAGGTCGAGCGGGGTGATCGCCTCTCCCAGCAGGGCGGCGGCGATGGTGACGCCGAAGAACGGGTTCAGAAAGTGAAAGGTCGCGGCGCGGATGGCACCGATCCGGGCGACAAGGGCAAACCAGATCAGCGTGGCGGTCAGGCCGGGCATGAAAATCTGATAGACAAAGGCCAGTGTCGCCGGCCAGCCAATGACGGCAGGCCAGCTTTCAAGGCTAAGGGCAAGGGGCAGCAATGCCAGACTGCCGACCCACATTTGCAGGCCGACGATCATCAGCAGGTTGCCGCCGGATGATGCGCCGCGCATGGCCAGCGTGGCCACGGCCAGGGCCAGGGCGCCCGCGAGGCACAGGGCAACCCCTGCGGGGTCGACCCCACCATGCACGCGGCTGCCCATGATCAGGATCACCCCGGCAAAACCCGCAGCCAGCCCGGCAACACCCAGGGCGGACACCTTTTCGCGCAGAAAGGCCCAACCCAACCCGGCGACAATCAGGGGCATCGAGGATGCGATGATGGCGGCAACCGAGGCAGGCACCCATTGCAGTGCAACAAAGTTGAGGCCAAGGTAAAGCGCGTTCTGGCACAGGCCAAACACGATGACAGCCGCGCCCTGCCGTGGGCTCAGCCGCCAGCTTTGCCCCAGGGCCAGGGCGAGGCCGATGGCCAGACTGCCCGAAATGGCAAAGCGCAACGACAGCGTGATGAACGGGGGGATGTCGGCTACGATGATGCGGGCCGTGGCAAAGGCCGAAGACCACAAGACCGCAAAGGCCAACCCCATCAGAACCGCGCGCAGATCCATCGGTCAGCCTTGCGGCGGCTCCCACAGCTCGACCGGGTTGCCTTCGGGGTCATGCACGCGGGCAAAACGGCCATAACTGCCGTCACCATCCCATTCGGCACGGGTTTCGACGGCAATGCCGGCAGATTGCAACTGCGCCATCAGGGTGGCCAGATCATCAACGCGCAGGTTCAGCATGAATTGCCGGTCGGCGGGAAAATAATCGCTGCTGCGCTTGAAGGGGGCAAAGATGGTGGGGCCGGCCGCCTGATCCCAGACGGCGGCATGACCGGCGGCAAGGCCCAGATGCCGTTGATACCATGCGGCCAGACCATCGGGATCATCCGAACGAAAGAACACGCCGCCAATGCCCACTACGCTTGCCACGCTACCCCCCAATGAAAAAGGTCGCCCCGGTTGGGACGACCCTTTCACCCCGGCGGGGTAAATTCAAGCCGCTCAGCCGTTGACGACGTCCTTGAGGGCCTTGGCAATGGCGAACTTGACCTGCCGGTCGGCTGGCTTGGTCATCGTCTCGCCCGTGGACGGGTTGCGGACCTGACGTTCGGGGCGGGCCTTGCAGGCCATCTTGCCCAGACCCGGCAGCGTCACGGTGCCACCGGCGGCCACTTCGCGGGCAACCACAGCGGCAATTGCATCAAGTGCTGCGCCAGCTGTCTTCTTGTCGCCGCCCATTTCATCGGCCAGTGCGGCCACCAGTTGGGTCTTTGTCATCGGTTTGGTCATCATCATA
>JALOSO010000195.1 GCA_025458385.1 Paracoccaceae bacterium
ACCAACCCGCGCCGTCTTGCCGAAGGCATCAAGGCCGGCTGCGCCAACTCGATGCTGGTAAAAGTCAATCAGATCGGCACCTTGACGGAAACTCTTCAAGCGGTCGATATGGCGCACCGTGCGCGGTATACGAATGTGATGAGCCACCGGTCGGGCGAGACCGAGGATTACACGATTGCCGATCTGTCGGTCGCCACGAACTGCGGGCAGATCAAGACGGGATCGCTGTCCCGCTCTGACCGGCTGGCGAAATACAACCAGCTGATCCGCATCGAGGAAATGCTGGGTGAGACGGCTGAATACGCAGGCCGCTCCATTCTGAAGGGCTGACCCTTGGCACAGAAGAAACTGTTCAGCCGTGGTCCGTTCCTGATGGGACTGACCATGGTCATCTTCGGCATACTGGCCTTTGCAGCCATCGGCCTCGTCCCCCCCGGCCAAAGCGCCGAAACCATGGCGCGGATCGGTGAGACGGTCGGCATGTTCGGTGGTGCCATGATCGGTGTCGGCCTGGTGTGCATGCTGATCGGCTTTCTCCGCTACAAGCGGCAGTCCTGACAGGGGTGCCAAACCCGCATCCGGTTGGCCGCAGGCCAGAGGATGCTGACACAAAATGCAGCCCCTTGGGGCTGCTCCGTTCAGAAAGCGCCCGATGACGGAAGCGGAACAGATCATTGCCGCCCTGAACCTTTCCCCGCATCCCGAAGGCGGCTGGTACCGCCAGACATGGGTGGCCGATGGGCCGGGACGCCCGGCAGGCACGGCGATCTATTTCCTGCTGGAACAGGGCAAGCCCAGCCACTGGCACCGCGTGGATGCCGTTGAAATCTGGCATTTTCATGCGGGCGCCCCCTTGATCCTGTCCTTGGCGGCAACCGATGCGGGCCCTGTCACGGAACATCTGATCGGGGCCGATGTCCTGGCCGGCCAGGCCCCGCAAGGGATTGTGCCAAAGGATTGGTGGCAGGCCGCACGCAGCACGGGCGATTGGACGCTGGTCAGCTGCACCGTCAGCCCCGGCTTTCAGTTTGAAGGTTTTACCCTTGCGCCACAGGGGTGGGCGCCCCGGGGCGTGACAGGCGCGTGATTGTAACCGCCACAAGTTTGCATTGGTGGCGTAAGCGCTGTTCGGATAATCCCGCTGCATGGAAAACCCGGAAAACAAAGACTCGTTGCGCGGCTTTGGCTTTGCCCTGACGGCCTACCTTCTCTGGGGCTTTCTGCCGCTCTACATGAAGGCCATGGCGCATATTCCGCCTGCAGAAGTCGTGGCGCATCGGGTGATCTGGTCCGTGCCGATTGCCGGCGTGGTGCTGTGGTGGCTGGGCCGCACATCTGATCTGAAAGTGGCGTTGCGAAGCCCGCGGATGATCGGGATGGGCATGCTGACTGCGGCGCTGATCAGCGTAAACTGGGGGATTTACGTTTGGGCGATCGGCTCCGGGCATGCCTTGGATGCCGCTTTGGGCTATTACATCAACCCCTTGTTCAGCGTGTTCCTTGGCGCAGTCCTGCTGGGTGAGCGTTTGGGCCGCTGGCAGATGGTGGCAATTGCCCTTGCGGCCTGCGCGGTGGTGATTCTGACGGTTGCGCAAGGCGCGGTACCGGTTGTCGCGCTGTCGCTGACGGTGACCTGGGGATTCTATGCCTATCTGAAAAAGCGCCTGCCCTTGGGGCCGAACCAAGGTTTCATGCTGGAAGTGCTGATCCTGCTGCCCTTTGCGACAGGCTATTTCATCTGGCTGACGATGCAAGGCACCAGCCATTTTGGCGGGGCGGCCATGGATACCTGGCTGCTGATGGGCTGCGGGGTGGTGACGGCAGCACCGCTGATGATCTACGCCAATGGCGCCAAACTGTTGCGCCTGACAACCATCGCGATGATGCAATACATCGCACCGACAATGATTTTCCTGACGGCGGTGTTCCTGTTTGACGAGCCGTTCGGCACCGCGCGGGCGATTGCCTTTCCGATGATCTGGGGCGCTTTGGTGATCTTTACCGCAGCGCTGCTGTTGCAGCGGCGGGCCGGCTGATCTGACCACCGCCAACGGCCGCAGGAACGCCCGTAGTGGTGGGGGCAGAGGTGGGCAGGCCGCGCAGCACGCGCACGGCAAGGTAAGCGAAGGCTTGGGCTTCAAGCATATCGCCGTTCAGGCCGATGTCTTCGACAGGGGCAATGGGCAGGCCCGTGCGCGCGGCAAGGGCCTTCATCAGCGTGGCATTATGGCGACCACCGCCTGTGGCGAGGATTTTCGTGACAGGGCGCGGAAAGTGCTCGCACCCCTTGGCGACGGCGGCAGCGGCAGCATGGGTAAGGGTGGCGGCCGCATCGACATCTGAAAGCGCCTGAACTGCAATCAGCAAACCATTGAAATCATTGCGATCAAGGCTCTTTGGCGGCATCTTGAAGAAGTAGGGATTCTGCAGGAAGCGGGCGATGACCCCCGCATCCGGCGTACCTTTGGCGGCCAAGGCCCCGCCCTCATCCTGCGCAAGGCCAAGGCGGCTTTGCATCAGGTCATTCACAGGGGCGTTAGCGGGGCCGGTGTCAAAGGCAAGGCAGGCGTCTTCAGGCTTTGGAATAGCGGGATCGACCCAGGTGAGGTTGCCGACACCGCCAAGATTGAGGAGGGCCACAGGCTCGGTCAGGCCTGCCCACCGCGCGCAGGCGTGGTGAAAGAACGGGGCAAGCGGCGCACCCTGCCCGCCAAGACGCACGTCATTGGCGCGAAAATCCCAAACAACGGGCACGCCAAACAGTTCGGCCAAAAGCGCGCCATTGCCGGCCTGATGCGTGCCCCTGCCACGCGGTTCATGGGCGAGGGTCTGGCCATGAAAGCCGATCAGATCAACCCCGGAAAACCGCGACAGCACCTCGGCATGTGCAGCCTCGACCACTTCAGCGGCAGCAACGACCTGCGGGTCACCCGGCCACTGGCCCAAGGCGGCGCGGATCACCTCGCGTTCGGCGTGGGCATAAGGGCGATAGGCATGCGGTCCAAAGGCAGTGATCGTCACACCATCAGTTTGCACCATAGCGGCATCGACCCCGTCCAATGACGTGCCCGACATTGTGCCCAGTGCCCAGATTGCGCCCGCCATCTTCCCCTGCCCGCCCTGCCCCGTTATACGGCCCTGACACTAAAGCACGAGTATCCCATGACCTACCACCCGAAATCAGATTTCATGCGCGTGATGATGGAGCGCGGCTTTTTGGCCGATTGCACCGATTATCAGGCGCTGGACGAGGCTTTCGCCCGCGGCGTGGTGCCGGGTTACATCGGCTTTGATGCCACGGCGACAAGCCTGCATGTGGGCAGCCTGATCCAGATCATGATGCTGCGTTGGCTGCAAAAGACCGGGCACAAGCCGATTGTGCTGATGGGCGGGGGCACGACGAAGGTGGGCGATCCGTCCTTCCGGGCGGATGAGCGGCCCTTGCTGTCGAACGAACAGATCGACAGCAACATTGCCGGCATCAAACGGGCGTTTGCGCCCTATGTGACGTTTGGCGATGGGCCGACCGACGCGATCATGGTCAACAACGCCGATTGGCTGGACGGACTGAACTACCTTGGCTTTTTGCGCGACATCGGGCGGCATTTCAGCATCAACCGGATGCTGAGCTTTGATTCCGTAAAGTCGCGGCTGGACCGCGAACAAAGCCTGTCCTTTCTTGAATTCAACTACATGATCCTGCAAGCCTATGATTTCCTTGAACTGCACCGGCGCTATGGCTGCCTGCTGCAGATGGGCGGCAGTGACCAATGGGGCAATATCGTCAACGGGGTTGACCTGACGCGGCGGGTGATTGACGGCGAGGTGTTCGGGCTGACATCACATCTGCTGACCACCAGCGATGGCAAGAAAATGGGCAAGACGGCGAATGGCGCGGTCTGGCTGAACGGCGATCTGTTCAGCGCGTACGCGTTCTGGCAATACTGGCGCAACACAACAGACGCGGATGTGGGGCGGTTCCTGAAGCTCTACACCGACCTGCCGGTGGAGGAATGTGACCGGCTGGGCGCCCTGTCAGGGGCAGATATCAACGCCGCAAAGATCGTGCTCGCCAACGCAGTCACGACGCTGCTGCACGGCGCAGAAGCAGCGGCAGCAGCCGAGGCGACGGCACGCGAAGTATTCGAAAAGGGCGGCGTGGGCGACGATCTGCCGACGGTGCACCTGACGGCGGATGAGGTGGCCGACGGCATCGGCATCGTGCAGCTGATCGTGCGGGCCGGGCTGGCCGCTTCGGGCAAGGATGCCAAGCGGCTGATCACGGAAGGCGGGGCAAAGATGAATGACGAGGTCATCACCGATACCGGCCTTCGCCTTGGCGCGGGTGATCTGGCTTCAGCGGTCAAGCTGACAGCAGGGCGGAAACGGCACGCGCTGGTCACACTCGGCTAAGCCCTTTCAATGTCGTAAAAATATCCCACGGGGGTGCGGGGGTGTGAAACCCCCGCTCCGTCAGATGTTCAAGGCGCGACCGTCACTTTGGTCATCACATCCGGCGTGGCTGGCGGCTCGCCGCGCGTGATGGCATCCACCACCTCCATACCCGATATCACGTTACCGACGATGGTGTACTGACCGTCCAGAAACTCACCCGGTGCAAACATGATGAAGAACTGGCTGTTGGCGCTGTTGGGGTCTTGCGCGCGGGCCATGCCGACGACGCCACGCTGGAAGGACAACTCGGTCGTGAATTCTGCCGGGATGTTCGGCAAATCACTGTCGCCTGTGCCTGCAGCCGAAAGATCACCCCCCGCTTTGCCATAGCGCACATCGCCCGTCTGGGCCATAAAGCCATCAATGACGCGGTGGAACACCACGTTGTCATAGGCACCTGCCTGCGCCAGTGCGGTGATCTGCGCCACATGCAGCGGCGCGACATCTGGCAAAAGATCAATCACGATCTGGCCGTTGGCACCACCTGCCACGTCGATCATCAGGTTCGGGCCGGGGCCGTCTTCCTGCGCGAAGGCTGGCGTGGCGAGGACGGAAAGGAGGAGGAGTTTACGCAACATCGGCGGCCACCCGAACTGTGATCATGCGGTCGGGGTTAGCTGGCGGCTCACCGCGCGTGATCTTGTCAACATGTTCCATGCCCGAGACGACCTGCCCGTAAACAGTATACTGGCCATTCAGGAAATCATTGTCGGAAAAGTTGATGAAGAACTGGCTGTTGGCGCTGTTCGGGTTGGAGGAGCGCGCCGCACCGATGGACCCGCGGCAATGCGGCAGCTTGGAGAACTCGGCCGGCAGATCGGGGTGTTCGGAACCGCCCGTGCCCGCGCGGCGCAGGTTGAAGTTGTTTTCCATATTGCCGTTTTCCACATCACCCGTCTGGGCCATGAAGCCATTGATCACGCGGTGAAAGCAGACGTTGTCATAGGCCTTGGCGCGGGCCAGTGCCTTCATGCGTTCGACATGTTTCGGGGCCACCTCGGGCAGCAGTTTGATCACCACTTCGCCGTCTTTCAGCGTGAGGATGATGGTGTTTTCGGGATCGGTGATATCGGCCATGGGCTCTCTCATCGTTAAGGTTGGCGGGAAACTAATGCGCAACGCGGCCAAGGGCAATGCGCGGTTGACGCTTGCGCCGGTTCCGGCCATGCATCGGCAAAACCTCGGAGGGTGCGATGGGCTGGAAAACGCTGGATGACATGGAACTGGCAGGCAAGACGGTGCTGGTGCGCGTGGATATCAACGTGCCGATGGAGGCGGGGCGTGTGACGGACGCAACGCGGATTGAAAAGATCGTGCCGACGGTGACCGACATTCTGGCCAAGGGCGGGCGGGTGGTGCTGCTTGCGCATTTCGACCGGCCCAAGGGGAAGGTGGTGCCGGAAATGAGCCTGCGGCATGTGCAGCCTGCGCTGGAGGCGGCGTTGGGGCGGGGTGTAGTGTTCATGGAGCGCCCGTCGCGCGATGACATTAACGCGCTGCCGCAAGACGCTGTTATCCTTGT
>JALOSO010000196.1 GCA_025458385.1 Paracoccaceae bacterium
CGCCGGGCACTGACGTGCGTCCACCAGAAGATTGCGCTGTGCAGGCGGGTCTGTCAGGCCCTGCAACAGATCGGCGGCAAAGGCATTGACGTCGTTTTCGTTGGCTGCCAGCAATTCCAGCGTCACATCGCCCGCAGCATCGCGACGGGGCGTCGCAACGATGCAGGGCAATGCCAATTGCCCCCTGATCCGCAGGATGAATTCGTCAACCTCGCCGGGGGCACCCTGGGTCACTTCGGGGTCTTGCACGGCGGGCACCGATGGCGGGGCATCCGGTGCAACCGTGACGGGTGGCAATGTCTGCACCGCTGCAACCGTTTCGGCCACGGGCGCAACCGGCGCCGCCACGGCATCGGGCGTGGCTGCGCTGACAACCGGGGCAGCCGCCAAAGCATCCACCGCACCAACCGGCGCGATACCCGCCCCGCCATCGCCTTCGGGCTGAATGGGCGAAAGCTGCGAAGGATCGACCGCAGCCAAGGCCTCGGGCACCAGATCGTCGACCGGATCAAGCGTTTCGGGTTCCAGTTCGGGTTCAGGCGCGGGTTCGACTTCGGGCAGCGGTTCGGGTTCCGGCGCGAGTGCCGCGATATCCTCGGGTGCAGGCAGTGCTTCTTCTGCCTGCACTTCCTCAGGGGGGATTTCTTCGGGCGTTACCTCTTCGGCCGGTGGCGGGTTGTCGATGGCAGCCTCGATCGCCTCGGGCGTGATTTCCATCACGGACAGCGTCACGGCCGCCGGCTCCAGATTTTGCCGCGACAGCGCCAGAAAGTCCAACGCCGGCGCAAGGAAGAATCCGCCCACTGCCGCGTGACAGGCCACTGACAGGCCAAAGGATTGCAGCCACATCCACCCTTCGCGGAACCCCGGGCCGATCATGGCTGCACACTCCGCCGCAGGGTGACCAGCCGCAGGTCCACATTCGCCAGATCCGGCCGCGTCACCACCTGCAGCAGGCTTTCAGCGGGGGCCTCTTTCCCGATCAGCACATGCAGGATCACCGGTTGCGGCAAATCCTGCAACGCCAGCGCCAGCAGATCCGGGGCCACCGGCGCGCCATCCAGACTCCAGGCCCCGGCCTCGCCCACGATCAGGATAGGCGAAGGCAACCTGTCCAGCGGCAGTTCCGACGTTTCCGCCAGCGCCATGCCTTGCGCCGTCTGGTTCTGCATCTGGCCCGTCAGCAGAAAGAAGAACAGCAGCAGAAACACGATGGACACGATCGCAAAGGACACGTCCATTTCCGATTTCTTGCGCGGCGGCGGAAGTGACCTCATACCCCGCCCCTTCCGGCCAGCTGCACCTGGGTAATCCCCCCGGCAGACAGCGCCTCTAGCACGGATGTCAGATCCTGCACCTTGGCCTCGGGGCGGACAATCAGCACGATGCCCGTCGTGCCCAACAGCGTCAGGCTTTGCGTCAGTTCGGCAATCCGCTCGATCCCGAATTCCTGCCCGCCCGCGATGATCTGGCCTTCGCTGATCGTCCAGACCGCGGTTTCCGCCCCGAAAGGCTGCGCCGCCTCGGCCCCTGCGGCCCCGGCATCGGCGCCGGGCAGTGCCGTTGTCCCCTTAAGCGGCAGCAGGGAATACGGCGTGATGTTCGACGACAGCATGAAAAAGATCAGCAGATTGAACATCGCATCGGCCAGTGGCGTCAGCGAGATGCGATAGCGCTTTGGACTGCGCCGTTCCGTCAGGATTTCACGCCCCAGGGCCATGGCGTGCTTCCGGGCCTACCGTTTGCCCGGTGCTTCGACCCGACCATGGATCGCGGCCGAGATCAGTGGCTCGATCGTCTGGCGTTCATTCTCGATCCGGCCTTCCAGCCAGGTCGCGACGAAATAGGTCGCCAGGGCAATTGCAAGGCCAGCCGCCGTGGTTGTCAGCGCCGTCCAGATGCCGCCGGCCAGCTGTGCCGGATCAGCCACCCCCCCTGCCGAGGTCGACAAGGTGCCGAACGCATCAATCATCCCGATCACCGTGCCCAAAAGGCCCAGCATCGGTGCGGCCTGCACAACGGTTTCCAACACGCGCATCCGCTGGCTCATCGCCGACAGCTCGGCGATTGCCACCTGACGGCCCAGCTCTTCGGCATAGGCCGGTTCATTGGGCCGTGCCCGCAGGCACAGCATCACCGATTGCAGGATGCGCGTCAGCACGGTCTTGCGTTCCGACGCCTTGGACAGCGCCTGATCCGCCCGACCACCCAGCCAGTCGTTCAGCACGGCATTTGCCACGCCGTGACGCCCCACACCCATGCGGGCAAACTGGATCAGCTTGAAGAAGAACACGGTAACAGCGATCAGCGACAGCACGCCAAGCGCTGCAAAAACCACCAGGGTGATCGGACCAAGCGCAGCAAGATCGGGCATGTTCATGGTGATTACAGCCCGAACTGAATGCTGCTGCGTGAAGCCGTGGCCAAGGCGGCCAGGCAACCTTCAACGGCGGCCCCACCCGTCGTCGTGCACTGGGCGACGTCATTCACCACAATCCGCGAGATCTGGGCGCAGGTCTGGCCGGGGATGTCAAACTGCACGACCTTGGTCTTGCCGACGGCCAGCGCGCCAAAATCCAGCACGATCAGCCGCGTTACCGCACCGGCGGTATCAAACACAGCCATCTGGAAACTTGTCTGCTCCAAAGGTGCTGACAGGCCATTGTTGGCCACATAGGTCAGCCGGCAGGCACTTTCGGGCGTATCGGCGGCCCCGTTCAGTTCCAGCGCAAGGGCAGGCGCGGCGTCCTGGGCAACGGCAGGCGTCACACCGGTCAGGATTGCCGCAAGGACAGCGAAGCGAAAGGACATGAAACCCCCATAACTTTGGCGCAGGGGCGAATTGCCCGTGCGCGACCAATTATGGAATGGTCGCTTTTCAGCGTCACCTGTCAAGATAGGATATGCGGACTTTCCCTACTGATTGGATCAGCGGTAGACACCGATAGCCCAACTGATGCGGGGGCGACGATCATCTGAAAAGACCGGAGACGCCTCTCCAACGCTGCCAAAGTCAACAAGGCCGGGGTCCACGGTCGACATTGTTACCGGGGCGGCAACGGTCGAGTCGCGCAAACCTTGCTGCAGCAAGAGAATCTCTTGCTGTGCCGACGCTGACAACGCCGAGAAAGGAATGGAAAGCTGTCGTTCTGCACCATCATTGGCCAGGGACGGACCACATACTGTCACAAGCGCCAATGCTGCCGCACCGGCATGAGTACGCAAATTGCGCGCCATTGAGAAAGCCCTTGTGTCCATAATTAACGGCTCCATGATACCGAAGACGGCGTTGTGCCGCAATGAAAGAGACTAGGCGGTGATTCTGTCCAAAATGCGGCCTATCGCGTGTACTGCCGGCTTACTGGGCCTTTGGGCCGGGCCGGCCATCGCGGAATTCGCTGTTTGCAACCAATCCTTCGATGTGGTGAACGTCGCCATCGGCCAGTATGAGCGCGATGAATTCGTCACACGTGGCTGGTGGACAGTTGGCCCGAACCAATGCGCCAACGTGATCAAGGAAAAGTTGCAGGCACGCTATGTGTATGTTTTCGCACAGGATGTGTTTGGCAACGCCATTCTGAACGGCAGCACCAACATGTGTGTCGGGCCGAAAAGATTTGAGATTCAGGGCGAAAAGGACTGTGCCGTTCGCGGCTTTCTTGAGGTACCCTACATCGAGGTCGATACCCAGCGGACCGAGCGTTGGACATTGTTTCTGACCCCGCAGGGCGCCGGAGGGTGATTGTGGCAAGAAAAGCACTGATTGGGCTGATTGTCGCCTATGCAACGACGGTTCTTCCGGTCTTTGCGGAAGATCGAGTCGCCATTGTCGTTTCATCCGATAACGGCGCAGCCCCGAACGAATCAATGCGGCGCGATGCCTTTGCCTTGTCCGAGACACTTTTTGGCATGGGATTTGCCGTCACCCGTCTGGAAAACCCCGAGGCCGCACTGCTGAAAAGCGCGCTTGACCGTGTGCCGGGGGGTGCGACCACGCTGCTGTTCTTCAGTGGCACGGCACGCCCCGATGCAACCGAAACCCTGCTTGTCACCGGTGCGGATGGCCTGACGCTGCTGTCGGGTGCGCTGGCGGCAGTGCAGGGGCAAGCCCCGGCGCTGGTATTTCTGGATATTTGTCGGCCAGGCGCCGAACCGCTGGCCGCGCCCGTCGTGCCGCCCGGTGTGTTTCTGGCACTGCCGACAGCGCCTGGCGCGCCCTGCCCGGCCGATGCACCAAGCATGGCACAGGACATGCTGGCACGCATCACGGCCCCCGGCGTGCCCATCGATCAACAATTCGCGTCTGACGGCACGGGCGCCGCCCCTTGGGTGCAATCGGCGCTGACAGAACCGTTTGTGTTTCGCGCCGCCAGCAGCAGCACGATCCTGACCGCCGCCGATTACAAGATGCTGGAACGGCTTTCCCCCGAAGACCGTGATCGCATGCTCACGCTGTGGGCCGAAGCCGGAATTGCCGTCGATGTTGCCGGCGCACCCGCGGCCGTGGCCAACCCGGCGGCAACCGCGGGTGGCACCATTGCGGCAGCCTCGCCCGTGATCGTGCAGGACGCGGGGGTGATCTCTCCGGTGCAGGCTGTTGCCTCGCCTGTTGTTGCGGGCGCTGTCGTCGAAGGCGAAGCCCTTGCCACCTTGGCCGCAGCGCCTGCCGCGCCGCGCAGCACCGCAAACCCACGCCCCGTGCCCGGGGCAGGCGGGTTGCCGCAGCCCTCGATCATCCTGGGCGAGACGGAAACGCTTGCCTCACTCGCCGTGCCGGATGTGGCCCCTGTGCAGCAGCTTGATTACACTGATGTCGAGGCCCGCAACGCATTGAAGGCCGCAGACCCCGCCGGCTATGCCACACTGATCCAGACCGGGGCCTTTGACCCCCCGCCCGAACAGTTGGCTTTTGCCGTGCAGACGGAACTGGCGCGAATGAACTGCTATACGCGCGCGATCGACGGGGATTGGGGCAATGGATCACGCCGCGCGTTGCAGCTGTATTTTGACACGCTGAAGGTGGCTGCAACCACGCAAGAGCCGACGGTCGAGGTGTTCCGGCAGTTGCTGACCGAAGATGCGGTCGATTGCCCCGAAGTGGTGGCCCCGGCGCCCGCACCGGCCGCCGCAGCCCCGCGCACAACGCAACGCACAACGACCCGGCAGCAGGCCGCACCGGCCCAGGCGGCCCCGGCACCTGCGCCTGCCCCGGCGCCAGCCGAAGGCAGCCGACGCATCCGCACAGGCACCGGAACCGGCGCCTTCCGCTAAGGCACCGGGAACATGGAAGTTGACCCGCAGTTCAAGAAATCCGCCGCGCCCGCCGCAAGGCGCCGCGCCGCCCGGATGCGCCGCCGCGCAGCCGTTGCCGCACTGATCGTGTTGGCGGTTGCCGCCATCGGCTGGACGGGGCGTGGTTGGATTGGCAGCTGGTTCACGCCGGGGCCCGTGGGGGACAGTGACCCCGCGCTGCTTGCCGATGCCGGTGATCAGGCGGTGCAGATGGACCTGGGCGATCAAGGCGGGCGGGCGATCCGGGTCGAGACGCCCTTTGTCGATATCGCGGGTGACCCGATGATCTTGCGGTTCGAGGCGGCGGGGACGGCGCGCGCGCAAGACCTGCCGGGGCCGCCGACGCTCGACGCGGTGCGCTTTGGCGCCGTGCGGCCTGGGCGTTTCGTTCTGGTCGAGGATGAGATGGTGGTCAAGGAACGCGCCCTGATGACGGCGCTGCCCTCCAGCCGCGAAGATTTTGCCTTTTTTCAAGCGACCCAAAGCCTGACCTTTCAGGCCGAGGCCCTGCCGGAAACCCCCGATCTGCCCGAAACCGAGACCGGCACGGTGGCCGGGGAAGAGGTCGTGGTAGCGGATGGTGATGCCAGCTGGGGGGAATCGCTGGGGGGCGAACCCGTGACCGTCAGCTATACTGAAACCGCGATTCAGAATACCACCAGCATCGCCTATGTCCGCGCCGAGGGGGCACGCCAACCGATTTTCAAGGACATTGTGCTGCGGGTCGAGGCGGAACGGTCAATCGCCGATGTTCTGACATCGAATGATTTTCCGGCCGCGGTTGCGACCGCGTTCGAGGCCAGCACAGCGCCACTTTTGCCAACACTTGCGGCTATGCCTGCCGGTCATATCATCGCCATCCGCTATCGCCCCTCGGACACGGCACCCGAGGTGCTGAACCTGTCGCTATACGATCTTGACGGCTATCTTGGCAGCCTGTCTCGCATTGGACCGGGCCAGTATGGCCAGGGGGCGGATGCCTGGATCGATGATGATCTGCCAAGGCTGGCCTCAGCCCAAGGCGCGGCCGAGCCGCTGGCCGTGCAGGATTTCCGCTTGCTGGACGGCTTTTATTCCGCAGCGATCCGCAATGGCGTGCCCACCAATCTGGTGGGTGAAGCGATCGTGCTGATGTCCAAGGCCTTTGACATGGAGACGATCGCCGCCGAGGGTGACCGGATGACCCTGCTTTACGCCCCCGAACCGGCGGATTCGGGCGGTGGCCCGGGGCAGATTCTGTTTGCGGGGATCGTCGGGCCTTCGGGCGAAAAGGCCTGCTATGTCACGGCCAGTGCCGCCGATGGCGGGGCCTATACCTGCTACCGGCCAGATGGCGGCGGAGGTGGTGGGGGCGGCGCCTTGGGCGGGGGCTTTGTGACGCCCGTGCAGGGCACGCTGACATCCAAGTTCGGGCCGCGCTTTCACCCGATCCTGAAGGTCACAAAGCTGCATGCGGGGGTGGATTGGGCCGCGCCCACAGGCACGCCCATTGTGGCGGTGGGGGACGGTACGATCAGTTTTCTTGGGGTGGCAGGTGGTTATGGAAATGTCATCTACATTGATCATCCCGGCGGCATTCAAAGCCGTTATGCGCATATGGATGCCTTCGGCCCCGGTATGGCCAATGGCAAGGCAGTGACCAAGGGTGAGCTGATCGGCTATGTCGGCACCACGGGGCGGTCAACCGGGCCACACCTGCACTTTGAGATCCACGTTGCCGGATCGCCCGTTGACCCGTTGAACTTCAACGCTCCGGGCGGCGGTGGCGGTAGTGCACCCGTTGCGACCGGCGGCGTGGCATCGGCCGCGGTTGAAACCTTGACAGACGTCATCATCCAAGTGGAAAGCGGCGGGAATGCCTCGGCGCGCAACCCCTTGTCATCCGCCACGGGGCTGGGCCAGTTCATTGAAAGCACATGGCTGCGCATGATGCGCGATTACCGGCCAGACCTTGCCGCCAACATGTCACGGCAAGAACTGCTTGACCTGCGGCTTGACCCCACCCTCAGCCGCGAGATGGTGATGAACCTTGCGCGCGAGAATGAAAGCTTTTTGCGCGGCAAGGGGCATCAGATCACGGCGGGGCGGCTGTATCTGGCGCATTTCCTTGGGCCATCGGGTGCGGATGTGGCGCTGTCAGCGCAAGACGGACAAACTGTTCTGGCGGTCATGGGGCAAAGCGTGGTCAGCGCGAACCCGTTCCTGACGAATTACACGATTGCCGATCTCAAGGCCTGGGCCGACCGCAAGATGGGCAGCGCACCCGCGGCCGCAAATGTGCCCGCCGCAGCCCCCATCCCGCCAGAGGTCAAGGTCTATATGGATGTGGTTGACCAGATTCTGGCCGAAGCACGTGGCGAGGGGCAAGGCGGCGCACCTGAAACGGAAACGGGCCAGCCTGCAGAACAGGCCAGCCCGGCAAATCCTTGACAGCCACAATCAGCTGGTGGCAACGTCCTGCTTGGCAATGGCAAGACGATCCGTCATCCATTTCCAGATATTCGGCCCTGCGGCCTTTTCCTGATCCAGCGTGACATTGGTAAAGTCGTTGGTGTTGGCCTTTGACTGCGCAATTGCCCCACCAATCGGGCCCAGCAACAGCCCCGCCCCGCCCACTGCCGCCGCTTTCTGGCCTGTGGTCAGTTCTTCAATCTTGCCGGATTTGCCTGCAGTGGTCCACGGCGTGCCCCCCATTGCACCATGCGTGCACCAGAACGTCTGCTTTTCGAATTTGACACCCGCCGCAGCGCTGGTCGAACAATTCCCGAAAAACTCGCGCGATCCTGCGGCCGGGTTGCGCATGGCATGGTAGCAGTACTTGACGTTCGACGGCACCGTATCAACGTTGCTCAGCGTTGATTGATCGACGGCATCGAACAAAAGCATCGCGTGTACCTTGATGCCCTTGCCCTTCAGTTCAAACGCAATCTCGGTCACCGCGGCACCCCCCCGGCTGTAGCCGGACAGGAACAGCCGATAAGGTGTCTTGTGGCGGTTCAGGTCATCGATACAGTCGACAACCCAGGCCCGGCCCGAATTCACCAGCGACCGGGTTTCTGACCCCATCATGCCGGGTCCGCGCAGATACCCCCCTTTGTTGAAGTAGCCTTTTGACCAGAACCTTTTGACAAAACTGTCTGCAAAAGCCGTTTCATATTCCTTGTTATCTCCGGGACCGGAGCCGTCAATTCCCAGGAAAAGATCCATGTTACCCCTCTAAAAAACGCGATTTCACGCGAACCGATAACCGATTGCGCCGTCTTGCATCACCACATCCACAGTCGTCATCTTCTCACCGGAAACCATCCGGCTAAGCACCTGCCGCGACAATTCGGGCAGGATCGAGTTGGTGATGATGTTGTCGATCATCCGCCCGCCCGAATCCGGGTCGCGGCACTGTTCGACGATATGGGCCAGCACATCCGGCCCATAATTCAGTTTCGCGCCATGGGCGTCTTTCAGACGCTTGGCAACTGCCCCCAGCTTCAGCTTGGTAATGCCGCCCAACACTTCGGTGCCCAGCGGGAAATAGGGAATCGTCACGATGCGGCCCAGCAGTGCGGGCGGGAACACCTTTTGCAGCGGTGGCCGCAGCGCCACCTCCACCTCTTCCGGGTCCGGCGTCAGGTTGCCCGCATCGGCCATATCCATGATGACTTCCGTCCCCACGTTCGACGTCAGCAGGATCACGCAGTTCTTGAAGTTGATCGGGCGGCCATTGCCATCTTCCATGATGCCCTTGTCGAACACCTGAAAGAACAGCTCGTGCACATCGGGGTGGGCCTTTTCGATCTCGTCCAGCAGCACCACCGAATAGGGCTTGCGCCGCACAGCCTCGGTCAGACGGCCGCCTTCGCCGTAACCCACATAGCCGGGAGGCGCGCCTTTCAGCAGCGAAACGGTATGCGCCTCTTGGAATTCGGACATGTTGATGGTGATGATGTTCTGCTCACCGCCATAAATCGCCTCGGCCAGCGCCAGCGCCGTTTCGGTTTTCCCCACGCCCGAAGGCCCGCACAGCATGAACACGCCGATGGGTTTGTTCGGGTTGGCAAGGCCCGCGCGGCTGGTTTCAATGCGCTTGGCGATCATCTTGAGGCCGTGGTCCTGCCCGATGACGCGTTCTTTCAGGTTGTCCGCCAGTTTCAGGATGCTTTGCAACTCATCCGCCACCATGCGGCCCGCCGGGATACCCGTCCAATCGGAAATGACCGAAGCCACCGCCTGCTCATCCACATGGGCATAGACCATGCGGTCATCCGGGTTGGTGCCATCCAGTTGCTGCATGGCGGCCGTCATCTCGGCGCGTGCAGCATCAGCGTTCTCGGGTTCACCTGAAACAGAGGCGCGCAGGCGAAGGATGTTGTCGACGAGTTCCTTCTCGGCGCCGTATTTCGCCTCAAACTCCGCCAGTTCCGTGGCCAGCTTTTCAATCTGCCCGCGCGCCTCGGCGATACGTTCACTCGCGTCTTCACCCAGATCGGCCTGGCCTTCCTTGCCCTTGATCTCCGTCTCCAGCGCCGCGATGCTTTCGCGCAGGTCCTGAATACGCGCCGGTGTAGCCGCCTGCGAAATCGCCACGCGTGCACAGGCCGTATCCAGCAGCGAAACCGCCTTGTCCGGCAATTGACGCGATGGGATATAGCGCGCCGACAGGTT
>JALOSO010000197.1 GCA_025458385.1 Paracoccaceae bacterium
CGTTTCGCCCAAAGGCCTTGGTCAGCCCGCGGATGGTGATGGCGTTGCGCGGCATTCGGGTTCCCTCTTCGGCCCCCAACGCTATCCTCAGTTCATCATTTGTCAATAACATTTGACATGTGCCGAAAATGTGGAGATTCTGGCAGCAAGAGAACCCGAGGGGGGGGGAGGAAAAGATGACCGCGCAAGCTTATGTCGCGCTGTCGCCGGAAACTATGGCCGACCGACTGGGCGCCTTGCCCGTTCTGGTCGACCGCGTCGGGCCGCCGCAGAGTTGGCAAGTGCGCGAGGTGGGCGATGGCAACCTGAACCTTGTCTTTATCGTGAAAGGGTCCGCCGGGCAGGCCATCGTCAAGCAGGCGCTGCCCTATGTCCGTCTGGTGGGGGAAAGCTGGCCTTTGCCGCTGAAGCGGTCGTTCTTCGAATACAACGCCCTGATCCGGCAGGCGGCGCGCGACCCGGGATCGGTGCCGGATGTCTGGCATTTCGACGAGGCGCAGGCCATCGTCGTGATGGAGTTCCTGACGCCCCATGTGATCCTGCGCCATGCGCTGGTCGAGGGGCGGCAGGTTTCCGGGCTTGGCGAAAGGCTGGGCAAGTTCTGCGCCCGCACCCTGTTCCGCGGCTCTGACCTTTCGATGAAGCCGGCAGAGCGCAAGGCCGACCTCGCGATGTTCGCAGGCAATGTGGAACTGTGCGACATCACCGAAAACCTTGTGTTCTCGGACCCCTATTTCGATGCGGAAATGAATCGCCATACGCCGGGGCTGGAGGGAATCGTCGCAAGGCTGCGCGCTGATCTGTCGTTGAAGGTCGCGGCACAACATCTGAAGATGGCGTTCACCAGCCGGGCCGAAACCATGCTGCATGGCGACCTGCATACCGGGTCCGTGATGGTGACAGATACGGAAACCAAGGTCATCGATCCCGAATTCGCCACCTATGGCCCCATTGGTTTTGATGTGGGCATGCTTCTGGCCAATTTCCTGATGGCCCATCTTAGCCAGCCGGGGCATGAAAAGGGGCCGGGTGACAGGGCGGGGCAGCAGGACTGGCTGCTTTCGGTCGTGACGACGATCTGGGAAAATTTTGTCACCGAATTCTCGCATCTATGGCGCACGGAACGGCGCGGCATCCTGTATCAGGCCAGCCTTTACGAAAATCAGGGCCATGGCCTTGCCTCCGAACAGGCGCTGAATGACCTGTTGGGGCAGATCTGGCGCGACACGCTGGGCTTTTGCGGTGTCGAAATGCACCGCCGCATCCTTGGCCTAGCTCATAACGCCGATTTCGAACGGATCGCGGATGAAGGCCGCCGCGCCGCCTGCGAGGCGCGCGCGCTGGCCATGGGGCGGCAGCTTATGCTGGGGGCGGGTGTCATCCCTAGCATCACCACAGTCACCGACATGGCACGCCGCATGGACAAGGAGAATCACCTGTGAAGATCAACGGAACGCCTTTTCGCACGATCTGGCAGGATGCCGCAGGCGTTGTGCAGGTGATCGACCAGCGCTGGCTGCCGCATGAGTTACGGATCGTTCCGCTGCGCAACCGTGCCGAATTCGCCACCGCCATTCGTGACATGTGGGTTCGCGGCGCCCCCCTGATCGGGGCAACCGCAGCTTGGGGGATGGCTGTGCAGATGGCCGAGGATCCTTCGGATGCCTCCCTGTTCGAGACATGGGAGGTGCTGCACAACACCCGGCCCACCGCGATCAACCTGCGCTGGGCCCTAGATGAGATGCGGCGCGTACTGGCGCCCTTACCGCCCTCGGAACGCGGCCTTGTGGCTGCCCGCCGGGCCGCGGAAATTTGTGACGAGGATGTCGAGATCAACCGCCAGATCGGCCTGCATGGGCTTGCCATCATCCGCGAGATCGCGGCACGCAAGCCAGGCAAGCCGGTCAATATTCTGACACATTGCAACGCGGGCTGGCTGGCGACGGTGGATTGGGGCACCGCCACCAGCCCGATCTACCATGCCGAAGCTGCGGGAATCCCCGTGCATGTTTTTGTGGATGAAACCCGCCCCCGCAATCAGGGCGCACAACTGACGGCATGGGAACTTAATAGCCACGGCATCTCGCATGACTTGATTGTCGACAATGCGGGCGGGCATCTGATGCAGCATGGCGAAGTGGATATGGTGATCGTCGGCACCGACCGTACAACGGCGCGGGGCGATGTGTGCAACAAGATTGGCACCTATCTGAAGGCCTTGGCTGCGCGGGCCAATGGTGTGCCGTTTTATGTAGCGCTGCCCTCGCCCACGATCGATTGGCGCGTACAGGATGGCGTTAGTGAAATCCCGATCGAGGAACGCAGCGGCACTGAGGTGACGATGGTGCAGGGGCGCGGCCCGGATGGGCGGATCGTCAATGTCCAGATCTCGCCCGATGGCACCCCGGCGCGTAACCCCGCCTTCGACGTGACCCCTGCCGAACTGGTGACGGGGCTTCTGACCGAGCGGGGCTTGTGCCCAGCCACGGATCAGGGCATGGCGGCGATGTTCCCCGATCTGAAAGCGGCTGTCTGACCGGTGGCGGCGGAAGGCTTGCCCGGTTCAGATGGCCTCGGCCAACAGGGCCTCAGCCACTGTGGTTCCGGTGACAAGATGGGTCGCATATCCCCCGCGGATGGCGGCCCGGGTCGCAGCGACCTTGTCGAGCCCCGGCGTGATCAGAATGCCCATGTCCAGCCCCACAAGGCGGGTCAGGGGAATGCCAATCATGCGGTCTTCCATCGGGCCGGGCAATTGGCGCCCCGATGCATCGATGAAGCGCCCGCAGATCACGCCGACGGCGCCACGGTCCACATACCAGCGCAGGTCGTCGGGCGTGGCAAGCCCGCTCAGCACGATATGGCTTTCTGCCGTTGCCGTGCCGACCGAAAACAAGAGCTTGTTGACGCGCTCAAGCTGGTCAAGCTGCGCCTTCAGGATCGGTTCTTCCCGCAATTCCGCCGCAAGGGCCGCCCGGCTGACGATGGCAGGGGCATGCAGGTTCAGACAGCGCGCGCCAAGCCGCTGTGCCAGCCGGGTGGAACAGGCCTCGGCCGTGAAGCCATAGGGCGTGGCCATGGAGCCGACGAGTTGCAGCACGGCCAGATCCTCGACGGGCCGCGCCTCGACCAGTTCGGCCAGTTCATAGACGGTCCGGCCCCAGGCCACCCCCAGCCTATCGCCCTGGGCCAAAAGATCGGGCAGCCACATCGCGGCACCCCGCACCACGCGCAGGAAACCATCCTCAAGGCTGGTGCCGTCGTCTGGCACGACAAAGGCCCCGGCCAGGCCGAACCTTTCGCACAGGTCAAGCGCAAGGCGGTGGGTGGTGAAGGCGGGTGCGGCAAGGGTGATGCGGATCAGCCCCTTTTCCCGCGCCTCTTGCAGGTAGTTCACCACAGTTGCGCGCGAAATGCCCAGCGTCTGGGCAATCTCCTGCTGGTTGCGGCCGTCGTAATAATACATCCAGGCCACCTGGATCACGGCATCTTCGCCGCTGGCCCGCGCGAGATTGCGCTTTCGTCCTGAACCGCTCATCCTCGCCTCACCTTTTAGTCGTTTGACAGATTGCTTTGACAAAAGTAAAAATGCCACGAAGCCCAAAGCGGGTCAAGCCAACCAGCCATAGCAGGAGCCTGCCATGATCGCCAATCTCTGGACCGATGCCGAGGCAGCCGCGTTGCAGCATGCGGTAGGGGATGATCCGCGCGCCCGTGAACTTGCGCTGCGGGTCTATACCTCGCGGCTGATCGGGCGCGACCCTGACCTGGTGATGCATGGCGGGGGGAATACATCGCTGAAATCGACGGCGCTGGATGTGTTTGGCGCAGAGGTGGATGTGCTGCACATCAAGGGGTCTGGCTGGGATCTGGAAACCATTCAGGCGGCTGGTCTGCCTGCGGTGCGGATGGAGGCGCTGCTGCGCCTGCGCGCCCTGCCCGCGCTGTCGGATGAGGCGATGGTGAACATCCAGCGCCTGAACCTGCTGGACCCGGGCGCGCCGAACCCTTCGATCGAAACCCTGCTTCATGCTTGGATTCCGCATAAATATGTGGATCACACCCATGCCACCGCCTTCCTTGTTCTGGCCAACCTGCCCGAGGTGGCGGCGGTGACCCGCGAACTCTTTGGCGACCGGCTGACGTTGGTGCCTTACGTCATGCCAGGCTTCGCCCTGGCAAAAGCGGCCGCCGATGCCTTTGAGCGCAACCCCGAAGCGGAGGGGCTGCTTCTGGTCAACCACGGGCATTTCGCCTGGGGACCGGATGCCAAGGCCAGCTACGACAAGATCGTTGCCCATACCAATCTGGTCGAGGCCTGGCTTGCCGACCGTCGCCCCGCGCCGCTGGTGCCGGCGGCGGCGCTGCCTTCAGAGCAGGCGGGGGCCTTGTTGGCAGGGCTGCGCGGCGCCTTGGCCTCTGCGCTGCCCGAAGGCGCGCATCTGCCGGTGCTGGACCTGCGGGCCGATGAATCGAGCCGCGCCTTTTGTGCGCGCCCCGATCTGGAAGACCTGGCCAGCCGTGGTGTGGCAACCCCGGACCATGTGATCCGGACCAAGGCGGAACCCCTTGTGCTGCGCCGTGCAGCGCAAGACCCCGCCGCCATGCGGCAGGCGGTTGCCGCTTTTGCCACAAGGTACCGCAGCTATTTCGAGGCGCAGGCCCGCCTTGCCGATACGCCCAAAACCATGCTGGCGCCCATGCCCGGACTGGTCTGGCTGGAAGGCGCGGGCATCGTGGGTGTGGGCGCAACGGCTGCTGCTGCTCGCATCAGCGCCGATGTCGGTTGCCAGTCGGCTCGCGTACGCGCGGATGCCGAAACAGTCGGCAGCTTCCGCCCCATCGGGCCGAAAGACCTGTTCGACATGGAATACTGGTCGCTGGAACAGGCCAAGCTGGGCAGTGGCAAGGCCCCGCCGCTTCAGGGGCGCGTGGTCTTGGTGACGGGCGGTGCCGGGGCGATCGGCCTTGCCACGGCACGGGCCTTTGCCGCGATGGGCGCCACGCTTTTTCTGGTGGACCGCCCCGGCGCTGCGCTGGATCAGGCCATCGCAAGCCTTGGGCGCGATCATGGCGGCCATGGCTACGACATCACCGAAGCGGGCGCAGCGGCGGCTGCCGTGGCTTCCTGCGCTGCGCGCTTCGGGGGGCTGGATATCCTTGTCTCCAATGCAGGGGCTGCGGTGACGGGGGACATCGCCACCTTGCCGGATGAGACCCTGCGCGACAGTTTCGAGCTCAATTTCTTCGCCCATCTGGCCTTTTCCCAGGCAGCGATTGCCCTGTACCGGAGGCAGGCGGCAGGCCGGGGCGGGCGCGGCGCAGAGGCGGGGCAAATCCTGTTCAACGTCTCCAAACAGGCGGTCAATCCCGGCAAGGGCTTTGCCGCCTATGGCCTGCCCAAGGCGACGACCTTCTTCCTGTTGCGCCAACTTGCCCTTGAACTGGGGGCAGAGGGCATTCGCGTGAACGGGATTAACGCCGACCGCATCCGGTCTGGCCTGCTGTCCGCCGAGATGATCGCCGCACGCTCTGCCGCGCGTGGGGTGGATGCGGCAACTTATATGGCCGGCAACCTGCTTCAGGCCGAGGTCGAGGCGCGCCATGTAGCCGATGCCTTCGTAATGCTGGCGCGGGCCGAACGGACGACGGGCCATGTCATGACGGTGGATGGCGGCAATATCGAGGCCGCGCTGCGCTGACGGGCAGCGTACCGGCTTGCCCCAGACCTCCCAAGCTCAGATGGGGTATTCGGCTTGCGCCCCATTCTCGACGACGGCGTTCGTGGAGGTGCTGCGCTTAGAGCTGATGTCGCGTAGCCCTTAAAAGGGCTCTGCCTCAATCTGTGTGGCGCACTATCCTGAGAACGGGAAGATTCAGGAGGGATAGTGGTGATTTCAAGGAAGCACTGGTCGCCCGGGAGCGATG